>JAFNAH010000059.1 GCA_017860075.1 Acidobacteriota bacterium
AAGCGGACGAACCAGCGGTAGCGCCACCCGGGAATGACGATCACCTTGTCCTGCTCCAGGCTGCGGAGTGACGTTTCCACCACCTCTTCGGCAGACATCCACAGGCTGCGCGGAATCACCGAGCGGTCTATCCCGAGCACGTCATGAAACTCCGACACTGTGAATCCCGGGCAGAGGGCCTGGATCCGGATGGGCGATCCGGCACTCTTGAGCTCAACGTACAGTGCCTCGGTGAAGCTGTTGATCCAGGCCTTCGTCGCGCCATAGCTCACACTGAACGGGTTGTGAAGGAAGCCGGCCACCGAGGAGACGTTGATGATGCTTCCCCGCGCACGGGCAAGCATCACCCCAAGTGCAGCATGCGTCAACCTGAGCGTGGCAATCACGTGGAGGCGATGCATGCGATCCTGGACCTCCAGACCAGCCTCCCGGAACCTGCCTTGCGAGCCGAAACCGGCGTTGTTCACCAGGCACTCCAGGTCGGGTTCTGCCGCGATGCGCTCCTCGACGCGCCGGAGGTCGGCGTCGACTGCCAGATCTGCGACCAGGACCTCCGCTCCTGCCAATTCGGACGCCAGACGCTCCAGCCGTTCCCGCCGGCGTGCCACGAGGATCAGGTCAAAGCCCTGTTCGGACAGCCTGCGTGCGAAGACCGCCCCGATACCGCTGGAGGCTCCTGTCACCAGGGCTACCTTCCTTTTCATATCGGTCCAATCCGCCCGGGGAGGGCTACGGCGAGTGCCAGCAACGCACCTTACGTCCGGTCCGAGGCAAGCGGTTACGCCCAGGCGTTACCGGACCACTGCGCCGCTGCCTCTTATGCGGTAGACGGGCTTGACAGCGGTGATCTTCGAGGTGTCGATTTTCGTGTGGGACTCGATGGCCTGATGCTCCAGGTACGCGACGTACTGGTCCTTTGTCAGGTCGAGCTTCTCGAGTTTACCCTGGGCGACTACCTTCCTTCCGGTGCCGTCTTTGGGAAATACGATCTCGCCGTCGTTTACCTTGACCGTAATGGTCTCGGAAGTACTGCCGTCCTTCACATTGATCCAGCAGGCCATGTTCTGGCAGACTGCAGTGATCTCTCCCTCGACCTTCACATCCTTTCCGAGGTACTGGTCGGGATTTGTCAGCAGTTCCTTGATGGTGGTGGTTTGCTTCACGTCGATCGGCTTGCCGAGGTTCATCTCGGCAGCCCATGTCGGCAGGGCCAGCAGTAGGGCCAGGTACAGACTTCGCTTCATAGGATTCACGCTCCCGATGGTGGTTGAATCCCTAATTTAACCACAAACCGCCGGGGTGCCAAACCCCGTTTTACGTTTGTCCCTTGACCCCTTTACCACTCTGACCCTAGAGTTGGCGGTCGAAGCGCGCTAAGTTAATAGCGACGCAGGCACAGGAGTTTTGCCTGTCAGGTTCAACAGTGCACCAAAGCGAGGTGAATGATGCGCTCTGCAGCTGCAGTGCTTTCTTGTTTGATCGCCGTGACAACATGCGCCGCCCAGGCCGGCAAGGAGATCGTTCAGGTTGGTCCGGCAATGAACTATCCTTTCAGCCAGGCCGTGAAGGCAGGCGGCTTCATATACGTGTGCGGAAGTATGGCTACCGATGAGTCGGGCCGCCTGGTGCCGGGAGACATCAAGGCACAAACCGCACGCACCCTGGACAATATCTCCGCCATCCTCAAAGCCGCAGGCTCCAGCATTCGGAATGCGGCGTCGGTGACGGTCTATCTCAAGAATCCCGCCGATTTTGGAGCGATGAACGAAGTCTATCGGACCTATTGGCCCGCCGATCCGCCGGCGAGGACCACCGTTGCAGCGAATCTCGTGAATCCCGACGGCCTCGTGGAGATTTCGATGGTGGCCGTTCCAAATGGCGCGGAACGCCGCGTGATCCGCCCGCAGGGATGGGTTGCCGGAAGTCTGCCCTTCAGCTATGGGATCCTTTCAGGCGACACGCTCTTTCTGGCCGGCCTGGTATCCAGGAACGGAAAGGACAATTCGGTGGTTGCCGGCGACATTCAGGTGCAGACCCGTGCGGCGCTGGACAACGCGGGAGAGATTCTCAAAGCGGCAGGAATGACACATGCGGATGCCGTAAGTTCCCGTGTCTTCATCACGGACACGGCCATCTTTCAGGACATGAACGCCGCCTACCGGTCGTATTTCGTTAAGGACCCGCCGGCACGAGCGACGGTCAAGGCAGGGCTCATGGGGCCTGAATTTCTGGTCGAGATCACGCTCGTTGCCGTGAAAGGGGTCAACAAGGAAGCGATTACCACGCCCAATGCCGACGGGTCGCCCGGACAGTCGAATCCGAATTTCAGCTCTGCAGTCCGGACCGGGAACCGGCTCTACGTCGCCGGGATGATGGGGAACACTGAGGCCAACAGGAGCGACATCCGGGGCCAGACGCGTGAGACGCTTCTGCGCATCGGGCGCACTCTCAAAGCCGCGGGTTTTGACTGGTCGAATGTCGTAGACGCGATTGTGTACCTGACGGATGTGAAGAACTTCGGCGGGATGAACGAAGCGTATCGTGAAACGTTCACCAGGGAGTTTCCGGCGCGCGCGACGGTAGAGACCGGCCTGGTTGCGCCCGACGGCCTGGTCGAGATCATGTTCACCGCCGTCAAGTAGGATCCGAGGTGGGCTCGTTGCGCCGCAACGAGCCCCTTCCTCGTCGTCGTCGCGGATGCACCTCGACGTGCCGGGCGCTCACCGGGCAGCGATAGCCGCTCGGAGCGCCTTCTCCATTTCGTCCACGCGAAAATCCTGCTGAGTCAGGCGTGTGCTGTACAGAATGCGCCCGTCGCGGCCGATCACAAACGCGCGGCTCGGCCATGCCGCATACGCGGCCTCGACGCTTCCGTCCATGCTGTCCGCCAGTGCAGGAAACTTGAGGTGAAGCTCGCGCGTGCACATTGTGGCGTGATCTTCCCTGTCCTGCATGGACAGGGCGGGGGCTGCGGTGATGCCTTCGCGCACGTTTCGTGTGCTCTGCCAGTCGCCGGAAGCGTGCGCCTCCCGGATATAGACGAGAAGGAACGGCGCCTGACGGCCATACTGTTCGAACATTGAATTGAGCGCGTCAGCGGAGGCACGAAAGTTCGGGCACGAGTAACTCCCGAACACCAGAACCACAGGCGATTTGTCCCGGTAACTGGTCATCCGCACATTCTGATTCCGGCCGACCTGCGGCAGGCTGAAGTCCGGCGCGAGTTCGTCGACCCGTGGGCCGCCTTCCTTCGCCGCCATGTCCTTTTCCAGCCGGTCCACCGTGGTGCGCTCACGGGCTTCCTCCGACGCAAGGTGAAGCCGCGCGTAGACAGACGACAGCTCGCGGTGGGCTTCCAGCGACGACGGGAGGGCTTGTACGACGGCTTCCAGGCGTTCCCGGGCCTGTGGCAGACGTCCGGTTCCGCTGAGGCACTGGCCGAGGGCCAGTCCCGCGTCGACGGATTCGGGACGGCTGCGAAGCGCCGTCTCGGCAAAGGGCAGTGCTTCGCCGTAATTCCCGGACGCGATCAAAATTTGGGCAAGCGCGAGGTTGGACGCGTACTCGCTCGGATTCGCCGCGAGTTCCGCCCGGAATGCGGCGGCCGCGCCTGCAGGATCGCCGGTGTTCAACAGTGCCAGGCCGTAATAGGATTGAAGCTGCGGGAGCGCCGGATTGAGCGCAACGGCCTTCTGCAGCTCCTTCACCGCTCCCGGGTAGTCACCTGACTCGTAGAGTTGCGTGCCAAGAAGGAATCGCGCTTCCGCGCTTTCACCGCTGCGCAGGATGCGATCGAGCAGCGCGCCTCCTTCCGCGATCCGCTGTGTGCGGATTAACGCGGTCCCGAGCATGTACGCCGTGGCGAGGTCGGCAGGATCTTCTCGTTCCAGCGGCCGAAGAAGGTCGATGACGCGGTCATAGTTGCCCAGCCGCAGGTCGCAGTCTGCCAGCAGCAGCGTAACCTGTCTCTCCCGGGGCATTACGGCGTGCAGCGCCGCGAACTTGTCGGCGGCTTCGCGGATCCTTCCGCTCTTCTGGTAGGCGAGCGCCAGGTTCATCCCGATGCGCGGCTCGCCTGGAAGCAGCTTCTCCGCTGTTCTGTATTCCTCGATCGCCTCGTCGTACCTGCCAAGTCTGACCAGCGAAGCGCCCAGGTTCGAGCGCGCGCCGGGCTCGTCGGGGCGAAGTTGGAGGAACGCTCGGTAGGCTTCCACGGCACCGGCATAGTCCCCTGCCTGCTGCAATTGATACGCTCTTCGCGCAATATCCATCGGGTCTTCGGCAACCTGAGACCCGGTCGCCGCAGGAACGAGGTCAGCGAAAACGAGAAGCGCGATAATCCGGAAAAGCTTCATTTGCTTACTTGTTGGCGATTCCTTTCCCTTCGACAATTGTGATGTACCGGTTGACTGGGACAGACGTGAAGCGGTCCACGCGCTGGCTCGGCCGCGGCCAGGCAATCTCCAGCCAATCCACCTTTGGTGCCCTGGCCAGACCTATGATTTCACGAGGGTCCTGGCTTGACATGAAACTCCCACCGGCGTTCTTCAGACGACGGTGGACCTTGCCCTCCACGCTCCACTTTATGATTGCCCCTGCGGCTGCCGGATTGGCAGTGGTTCCAACGAGCCTCACTCCGAGCCAGTTGCTGCGGCTTTCCGCATTGTTATAGAGGAGGATGGGTGCCCCCCCGTTGTCGCCGATCAGAACATCGGGATAGCCGTCATTATTCAGGTCGCCGACGGCGAGGCCGCGGGCGGAGAAGCGCTTCTTGAAGACCTCGCCGCTCTGCGCGCTCACGTTGTGCATCTTTCCGCTGCCGTCGTTGTGAAAAAGTATCAGGGGTTCCCGGTAGGTGACTCCGCGACTGCGCGCGTCGATGAGGTCGTCCGGGTGGCCGTTGGACAGGATCAAATCCATCAACCCGTCGTTGTCGTAGTCGAAGAACTTGAGCCCCCAGCCGCTCAGCATGCGCGTGACAGGCCCGATCCCCATGTTCCAGGCCTCATCGTTGAACATTTCGTCGCCGATGTTGTGATAGATGGAGAAGATCTCCTGGTCGATGTTGGAGACAAATAGATCTTCGCGCCCGTCTTCGTTGATGTCCACCGCGTCCACGGCCATGCCCGAGCGCGGGACGCCGTCCATGCTGTAGGCGATGCCGGCCGCCAGGCCTGTCTCCTCGAAGCGCTTGCCTCCACGATTCAACCACAGGAAATTCGCCACCATGTCGTTGGCCTGGAAGATATCCATGAAACCGTCGTTGTTGATGTCGGTGGCAACAGCTCCCCACCCTTTACCGACCGAGCCGGCAAACCCGGTCTCCGCGCTGACGTCGGTGAACTTTCCTCCGCCCTCGTTGCGATAGAGGTGCGACGAGGTGGGGGGGAAGATGCGGGGAGCGCAGTAAAATCGCTGCTCGGCCGAGGCTGTTTCCAACGCACCGCCGTACGAATCCGCCTGCCCGCAGGTCCTGAGACTCGAGTAGTCCACGAACTGCGCGACGTAGAGGTCCAGTTTCCCGTCGTTGTTGTAGTCGAACCATACAGGCGTCGAGGACCATCCGGGCGGATTGACGCCGCTCGCGGAGGTCGCATCCCTGAAAGTCCCGTCACCGTTGTTGCGGTAAAGGACGCACTTCTCGTAGCCGGTGATGAAGATGTCCTCGTAACCGTCCCCGTCGTAGTCTCCGATGGCCACACCCATTCCAAAAAGGTCGGCTGTGATTCCGGCCTTCTCGGTGACGAAAGTGAAAGTGCCGTCGCCGTTGTTGCGATAAAGGGCGTGCAAGCGAGGCGTCTTGGGGTGATAGAAGACAGATTCGCCGGCGTTCACCAGGAACAGGTCCATGTTGCCGTCGTTGTCGTAATCGAAAATCGCAACGCCGGGCGGCTCGGTCTCGGGAAGGTAGCGCTGCGGCGACATTCCGTTGTCGTGGACCCAGGTCACGCCACTCTGCTTCGGGTCGGCCTGGCGGAAGGTCACCGTTACGTCGGGAGCGCCTTGCACTGCGGCGAAGCCCAGTGAGGCGGCAAGAATAAGAAACGCCGGCTTTATTAACGACATCTCAGGAGGTCCGGTCTAACGAGTATATCTCAAAAGTATGCAGCGGGCCTTCAGCCCTTGCTTCCTGGTGCGGCATGCAGACCCGGGGCGAAGCCCCGGGCTGGTATAAGAACGCGCTTTCAGCGCTCCACATGCTGACTTGAATACCGTTTTGAGGGCCGAAGGCCCGCCTCATATCAGCCTGGGGCGAAGCCCCAGGAATTGTACCCATAGAAAAAGGAGGGCTGAAAGCCCGTATCATAGACAAGCTTCGAGACAGCCCCAACAGACCGGACCTACTTCAGTCCGGGGGCTTGGCCGGCGGCTGCGTTCCGTCCTTCTTTCGCAACTGTTCCGCAGAATCGCGGGCCTGCTGCTCAGCGGTCATCCTCTCCACGATAGCCTGCTCCCTGTCTCCGTCCTCTTTTCGCCTGAGTCGGTAGTAGAGGGTTGCGAGCGCCACGTGGGCCTCACGGAATTCGGGTGAGTCCTTCACGAGCGCCTCGAGCTCTCGCTGCGCCTCAGGATAGTTTCGGGCGGCCAAGTGAAGAGCCGCGATCTGATAGAGGACCCCGGGATCGCCAGGGCGCACCTCCAGAGCGTGTCTAAGATAAGGGAGAGCCTCCTGGTACTGCTGTTCCTCCTTCAGAATAACCCCCAGATGGAGGTTCGAGTAGAAGTCGTTGGGATTGATGCTCAGCTCGGCGCGAAAAGCCTTCTTGGCCTCCTCCGGGTTTGCAGTCTCTCTAAGTGCCCGACCGTAATACGCGTGAGCGGAAATCAGGTTGGGATTCAGCTCCACGGCCTTCTGCAAATCCTCCACGGCGCCGGGAGCGTCGTGCGCCAGCAGCTTCGTCGTGCCGATCAGGAGCCGCGCCTCCGCGGAATCGCCGTTCTCCAGGATCTTGCTGATCATAACCTGGCCCCTTTCCACCTGCCCATCGCGCACAAGGGCGGTGCCGAGCAGGTAGATGAATGCCAGGTCGTCCTGATGGGTCGGTTCGAGGGGATCCAGGAGCGCGATGACCTTCTTGTTGTCATCAAGGCGGAGATTGCAGTCCGCCAGAAGCATGACAACGCGAAAATCGTTCGGCATGTCGGCGTGAACTTTCTCGAAGTTCTCAACGGCCAGGGGAAGCCTGTTGGCTTTGTAGTATGCCAGCGCCAGGTTCAATCGGATCTGGGGGAGGGAGCTCAACTTCAGCGCACGCTCATATTCCACGATCGCTTCCTCGTAGCGTCCGGCGCTCGCCAGGGCTGCGCCGAGGTTCGATCTTACCTGCGCCACATCAGGATAGTCTTTCAGGAAGAGGCGATAATCTTCGATGGCCTGATCCAATTTACCTGCCTGATGGAGCGACTGCGCTTCCTTTAGCAGATCCTGGGGAGAGCGGGAAG
>JAFNAH010000484.1 GCA_017860075.1 Acidobacteriota bacterium
TATTGCTGGCGGTGTACCTATTGCCAAAACTCGATAGCTGTCACTCATGAACCCACGTAGGGGAGTTGTATACGTGTCACCGAACACTCAAAACCGGCCAGGACCGAACACTTGAAAACCGGCCACGCGGGTAGCGTGTAGTCAGTATTGAACAGGTTTCCTCATAGATTCAAGACATTCCCTGTATATATCCCAGTAGGGCCTGTGGGCGCTGTGGTAAACGCCGAAGGCGTTTTCCAAGGACCTTGTGGAAAGGTCCGAAGGAGCTTTCCACAGGTCCGGCAGCGTCCATAGGCCGAAACGTTCGGGAGCTCGTTTCTTCATGTGTTCTCCTTCGCGGCGCGACGGGCACGCTGGTGGAGGCGAAAGCTCTTACCCTGCATTTGTATCACGTCGGCGAGAGCCAGGAAGCGGTCGAGGATAGCCGTGGCCGCCGGGATATCGCCGAGGAATTGCCCCCAATCCTGAGTCGGGCGATTGGTTGTGATGAGCGAAGACGTCGTTTCATGGCGACGGACAAAAATCTCCAGGAGGTCCTCGGCAGCACTGGGACCGAGCTTCTTCATGCCGAAGTCCTCCAGCACCAGCAGATCGACTTGCGTAAGGCGCTGCACGAGAGCGCGTCTCTCACCGGCCGCTTCCGCCTCGGCGAAGTCTTGCGCCAGGTCGAAGACACTTCGCACGATCGCACGATAGCCAGCTCGTATGGCACCGACCGCGATGGCGATTGCGACGTGGGTCTTCCCGATACCCGGTGGGCCAATCAGCAGGACTCCCTGATGGGAGGCGATGAAACGAGCTGTCGCCAGCTCGACGAGCCTGGCCCGTGGGATCTTTGGATTGAAAGTGAAGTCAAAATCCGACAGTTCCTTGACCTGTGCAATGCCGGCCTGCTTAAGGCGACGGGCAAAGAGACGGTCGGCACGGCGTGTGAGTTCGTCGCCCACGATGAGTTCGAGGAACTCGGCGCAGTCCAGAGGGGCACTGCGCGCCTGCTCGAGGCGAAGAGGCAGAGCCTCGGCCATGCCAGAAAGGCGCAGTTGCCGGAGCTGGGATAGTAGTTGCGGGTTCATAGGAAGTCCTCAAGGCGGTAATCGGTTATAGGACGGATACTGGGATGTTCTGCAAGCAGGGGCTGGGAGACTGGCCTTGCTGCAGACTGTTGGGCCAGGCGATGCAGGTCTTTGTATCGGAACAGGCGGTGGGTGGTTGCGGTCCGTGCGGCGGCCAGCACTTGTTCCCTGGGATGGAGACGGGTCAAACTGAGGACTCCCTGGATCAAACGCAGAGCCCGCACGCCCCGTTCTTCGAGAGCTGCTTCTGCCCACTGGCGCAGGGGAAGTCCTACTTGCTCACAACGTGCGAGCAGCTTGGCTGTAAACGCCACCTGTGAGGAGGTCTCGCCGGCGGGTTCTCCGGATCTGGGGGCGAACTGACCTGGGCGAAGGCGCTTGTAGACGGCAACCTGGGTTTCTCCGTGATACAGACGCACCAGGTTGCGATCCCAACGCACCCGGATCTTCTGCCCGAGGAGATGCAGCGGTGCCGGGTAAAAGGCTCCGTCGACCTCGACGTGGCCGTCGGGGTGAATGGTGCGGTCACCCGAGCGAAAGAAACCGAATGGCTCCGGAGCCAACGGCTGCAGGGCTGGTTTTTCCGCCTCGAGAAAGTGAGCGATGACCTGACGGCGGGTTGTGCCATGGATGCGCAACCGTGCCACGGTCCGGTTCCAACGCCGGAGGTGCTCGTTGTGTTCGGCGAGGCTGTTGAAGCGCCGGCCCTTGAGAGCATTGTCCTTGACGTAGCCGCCGCTTCGCTCCTGCTTGCCGTTCTCCTGCGGATTGCGAGGACGCGTAGGCAAAGGGGTAAAGCCCCAGTGGCGGGAGAAGGCCGCGTAGACCTCATTGATGTCCGGGTCATAGAGACATGCCCGGACGACCGCAGCCTTTAGGTTGTCGTGGCGGACGACCCTCGGAACACCTCCCAGGTCGGCGAAGGCGTTTTCGTGCAGGCGGAGGAAGGTCTCAACACTCTGGTCCCAGACGGCCTCCTCATAGCCATGCCGGGAGTGTGCCAGGGTCAGACGGAACACCCAGGGCCGCTTCCACTGACCGCTCGCCTCATCCAGTGTCGGTGCGCCCTGAAAGAAATCAACCTGGCCCTCCTCTCCCGGGGCACTGTGCAGTACGCCGGCGGCACGACGGCGGCGGGGTAGTTTGCGCACGAAGCGCTTGACGGCTTCGTAGCTGTAGCCGAACCCGTATTCCTCGACCAGATCCTGCCAGATGCGCTGAACGGACAGACCGGTATCCAGTTTGGCAAGGATGGTGTCACGGTAGGGTGCGGCCGACGATCGTGGGGGCAGGCTCGAGCCGGGGAACACTTTGGCCGCATTTGAATCCGAGCCGGCGGTCACTTTGGCCGGTTTTGCCGGGTCGGAACCCGCAAACCCGCTGTCTTGTTCGGCAATGTGTTCTCCTGAGCCGGGGAACACTTTGGCCGCTTTTGCCCGCCGGGCACGATCATATCGGGAGATGGTTTCTCGACGGACCCCGGTTTCGGCCTCGATGCGCCGGTAGGTCCAACCGAGTTCAAGAAGAGCGATAACCTGATGTAGCTTTGACGTTTTCAAGTAGTTCGGCACCTGCACCCTCCGTCAGAAAAAAGACAGAGGATACGGGAAAGCCGCTACCTGACGTGGCCGGTTTTCAAGTGTTCGGTCCTGGCCGGTTTTGAGTGTTCGCTAACA
>JAFNAH010000485.1 GCA_017860075.1 Acidobacteriota bacterium
CGCGGCCGACTTTTCCGGCACTAATTGAGCCTCCGGGTTTACAATGAATTCCGGCCGCACCCAGAACGACGAATCGGGAGGAGCTATGGAAATCAAACTGCCGCGCACCCCTTTGGCCCACCTGCCCACGCCCGTCACGCCGCTCGAGCGACTCACGCAAGCGCTGGGAGGTGCGCGGGTTTTCATCAAGCGCGATGACCTGACAGGTCTTGCCGGGGGTGGCAACAAGACGCGCAAGCTGGAGTTCCTGGTCGCCGACGCGCTCGCCGCTGGTGCCGACACGCTGGTAACCGTCGGAGCCGCGCAGTCGAACCATTGCCGCCAAACGGCTGCTGCTGCCGCCTCGGTCGGGATGCGCTGCATCCTCGTGTTGCGGGGGGACCCACCCGCAGGCTGCACCGGGAATATCCTGCTGGACAGGCTTCTCGGCGCGGAACTGCGCTTCTCGGGGCAACGGTCGCGAGAGGAGGTGATGGACGAAATCGTCGCCTCCGAGCTGAAGCAGGGGCGCAACCCCTATCCGATTCCCCTCGGTGGTTCAAACGCACTGGGAGCCGTGGCCTTCGCCCTGGCCGTGGAGGAGCTGCTCTGGCAGACCGATGTGCGCTTCGATCGGATCATCTTCGCGTCCAGTTCGGGCGGTACTCAGGCCGGATTGATAGCAGGTGCGCACCTGCTCGGTTTCCATGGACAGATCCTCGGGATCTCCGTCGACGAGCCGCTCGAGAGGCTGAAGGAAATCGTTGCGCCGGTCGCGCGCGAAACCATCAGGCTTTTCGGAGGGTCGGCCGCGATCGGGATTGCCGAAGTGGATGCTTCGGCGGACTATCTCGGTGGGGGATACGGCGTTCTGGGGGCGCCGGAGCGCGAAGCCATCAGGCTTTTCGCGCGGAACGAGGGGATCCTGCTGGATCCCGTGTACACCGGGAGGGCGGCCGCCGGAATGATCGACATGATCCGCCGGGGAGTGATCGGTAAGGACGAGGTAATCCTCTTCTGGCACACAGGAGGGACTCCGGCGCTCTGGGCCTATGCGGACGAATTGCTGGTATGATTCCCTGACGAAGGCATGAAGCGGGTTGTTAGTGAAGCAGAATATCGAAGATAGAATGAAGAACTCAGAATTCTGAATTCTGAATTCAGAAAACGGCGGATGAGAGAGCAGATGAAAACGGACCGCATTGCCCGGGCTGCATTCCTGCTGCTTGCCCTCCTTGTTGTCTGCTTTCCGGTCTTCGGACAGGACACCTTTGACGGCGTCGAGCGGATTGTGGCTGTGGGAGACCTCCATGGCGATTTCGATGCGTGCACGGGAATCCTCCGTTCCGCAAATCTGATCGACAAGAATAACGCGTGGATCGGCGGGAAGACGCATCTGGTTCAAACGGGCGATATCCTCGACCGCGGCGTTGAAACCCGCAAACTCATAGACCTGCTGATGAGGCTCGAGGTGCAGGCGAATAAGGCTGGGGGGCGAGTCCACGTGCTGCTCGGCAATCACGAGGTGATGAACATCCGGGGCGACTTGAGATATGTTTCGGCCGGCGAGTACGACTCCTACAAATCACCCGATGCGGAAGCCCTCCAACACAGACTCTTCGAGTCGGATACAACCGCGGAGCAGCGGAAGGATGGTGATTACCGCAGGACGTGGGAAAAGCAGCATCCGCTGGGCTGGGTAGAGCGCTGGATTGCATTCAGCGAGGCAGGCGTTTACGGGAAATGGCTGCGGCGCCGCAACACGGTTATCAGGATCAACGGGGTCCTGTTCCTGCATGGCGGCATCAGCCCCAAGTATGCCTCGTTGGACATCCGCGACATCAACGAACGCGTGCGAGCGGAGCTGCTCAAGCCTCCCGCTGAAGCACGCATCGGCATCGTCGTGGATCCGGAGGGCCCGCTCTGGTATCGCGGTCTGGCCCAGTCCCCCGAGCCTGACCTGGCGGGACACGTGGACGACGTCCTGGCCGCCTTCCGCGTCCAGCACCTGGTGATTGCCCACACGCCGACGCCGGGCATAGTCATGCCCCGTTTCGGCGGCAAGGTCATCATGATTGATGTGGGACTCTCCGAAGCGTTCGGCGCGGGCCAGGCGTGCCTGGAATTTGAAGGCGGAAAGCCGTCTGCAATCCACCGCGGAAAAGCGCTGGAGCTACCGATGGATGCCGACCTCGCTGCTTATCTCAAAGCTGCCGAGGACCTCGAGCCGCCCAACTCGCTCCTGCGCCGATACATGGATCGCCTCACGAAAAGCACGGGTCAGTAGAACGCACGGGTCTGGGAAGCTGCCGATGGATGCCGAGCCTCACGGTGATCCGGCAGCTCTCAGGAACACGCCGACACCCACATGACTTTACCGGGAGACGGAATGGGCAGGAAGATCGTGGTGATCGTGCGACAGGACGGCCTGGGCAGTGTAGCGCCCGCAGACACGCAGTTCGGACGCGAGATGCTGGATAAGTTCCTGCACACCCTGGAAGGGCTGTCGCCAAAGCCACACGCGATCTGCTTCTACACCGGCGGAGTCAGGCTCACGTGCGAGGGCTCGCCGGTCCTTTTCTCCCTGCAATTGCTCGCAAGAATGGGTGTGCGCATGGTTACATGCACCAGCTGCCTCGAGTACTATGGACTCGAGACGAAGGTAGCGGTCGGAGAAAGAGGCACCATGAGAGACATCGTCGGACTCACCCTCGAGGCTGACAGCGTCATCACGGTGTGACGACCGTGTA
>JAFNAH010000486.1 GCA_017860075.1 Acidobacteriota bacterium
ACGGCGATAGAAGATCAGTTCGCCACGCCCATCGGGAAAGGCCCGCAATTTGAGACGCCCGGCAGCGCAGTTGAAGAACGTGTCGTCCTGAACAATTTCGGTCGGGCCCGAGTCCGCAATCGCCGCCACCTTCGATGTGAGTTCGGCAATATTCCTGACCCGTGCTTTGATTTCGATATTCCGTGCCATGTGAATTGGAATTGGTCAGGGCGTTAGGAAACGGCGGGCACAAACGAAATCCTTGGCGTGCCACTCATCGTAGTCCGGTGCAGCTGGATCCAAGCTGTTGACGCGTACCCTTCCGGAACAGTGGATGAACTTCCGGTCGCTCAGGTAGATTCCGACGTGCATGATACGCTCCGGCTTGTCCGCCGCAGCCTTATCTCCAAAGAACAGGAGATCCCCACGTCGCAGGTTCTGGAATGCCGACCCTGCCTCGACTTCCTCTCCCTGCCGGGCCTGCTGGTCCGCATCCCGGTTCAATGACGTTCCATTCAGAAAGAAGACTGTCTTGACGAAGCCCGAGCAGTCGAATCCTTTGGGCGACGTGCCTCCCCAAAGATAAGGCGCGCCCATGAAGAAGCGCGCGGCAGCCTCGATGTTCGTGGGAGTGAGTTTTCTCGACACCCGCCAGCTCTGGTCGTTCATCAATGCGGTGCTTTCAATAAAGCCGCTGCGCCCGTCGGGGAGGGATGCCTCCAGCCAGCTTCCCTTTCCCGCCACCCGGCGGAGAAGATCGCCTGCTGTGACGTCGCACACCGGCGGCGCACCCGCTTTCGGCCCTGACCTGAGCAGGCCGTACTGGCACACCACACGATAAAGATCAGCGGAATTCCATTCCGTGAGTGCGGCAGCATCGACAGTGAGTAAGGCTCCTTCGTCGATCCAGCCCAGATAGCGGTCGGGGCAGTGGATGTAATACCAGCCGCCGTTCTTCTTGAGCAACTCCACCGTTTCCCCGAGGAGCACCTGCGAGACGAGCTCGGCCCGGTGATCAGGTCCGCGTCTCACGTTGCCCACACTGATGTTCACCAAACCTGAATTCCTGGAACCGAGGGCCGGATCAGGCAGGACCTTGATTTCGTCGGTTATGGGCCCGGCTGCGGTTTCCCGGAGCAAGCTCAGAAGCGCCGCTTTCGCGGCCGCGCTCTCGACTTCTCCCTTCGTAATCATCCGACCATCATCGACACGCACGTCTACGCGAAAGACCTCCAGCCGGGAATCCGGGGCAAACCTTGACTTGACCGTCTTGACTGCGGCTTGCCAATCCTTGCCTGCCTCCCTGTGAGTGCATCCGGCGAGGGTGATCACGAGAAGCAGCCCGGCAATACGATATGGACGTCGAGTTCCCGCTTTGCCCGGCAACGGCCGGCCCGCAACTACTTGCATGGCTCTCCTCAGAGGGGGACAGTCACCAGTCTCCCGCTAGAAAATAACAGGAAAGAGGCCGAGGACAAAGGCTCAGCAGGCGAGTAAGAGCATCTCCGATTGAGAATGCCGGGAACCGTCCGGCCGAGAGCTATATGCCGGCGCGGCAGGGACACTTCTGATTGTCCCTCTCACAGATGCATGTTTGATGGCCACGCGCGGCGCGCTATGATTATGGTCCGCCGTGGATCCGCGGGCGGCCCTTTTCTGAGAGGCCGGCTGAACGAGCAGGACCGAAAGCCGGGTGTCCGGCACTCACATCCAACCAGGCACGGAGAACACAGAGCCTTGACACCGAATACCGCCGCACGGACAGACGTCCGGAATGTGGCCATCATTGCTCACGTTGACCACGGCAAGACTACCCTCGTCGACGCGATGCTCAGGCAAAGCGGCACGTTCCGGGACAACGAGCGCCTCGTCGAGCGGGTCATGGACAGCCTTGATCTCGAACGCGAGCGAGGCATCACGATCATGGCCAAGAACACGGCCATTTTCTACCGCGGCATAAAGATCAACATCGTCGACACCCCGGGCCACTCGGATTTCGGCGGCGAGGTCGAACGTGTGTTGAAGATGGTCGACGGCGTCATGCTGCTGGTCGATGCCTCGGAGGGTCCACTCCCGCAGACGCGCTTCGTCCTGCGCAAGGCGCTCGAGCAGAACCTCCCCGCAATCGTGGTGGTGAACAAGATCGACCGGGCCGATGCCCGGCCGGAAGAGGTCGTGAACGAGATCTACGATCTTTTCATCGACCTCGACGCCACCGAGACGCAGATCAACTTCCCGATCCTCTACGCGATCAGTCGCGACGGCATTGCGCGCCGGGACCTTGAAGACGCCTCGCAGGACCTCCGCCCGCTCTTCGAACAGATCGTCGAAAGTATCCCCGCGCCCCGCCCGCTCCACGAAACGAAATTGCAGATACTTGTGACCACGCTCGATTACAGCGATTACGTCGGCCGCATTGCCATCGGCCGGGTGTTCTCAGGAAAGGTCGCGGTGGGGGACGGAGTGTCGGTCTGCAAACTCGACGGCACGATTCAGAAGACGCGCGTCACGCAACTCTACACGTTTGAAGGGCTGAAGCAGAAGCCGGTGACCGAAGCGACCGCAGGGGACATAGTAGCCCTCGCCGGGATCGAAGGGATCTTCATCGGGGAAACAGTAGCCGATGCGGAAGATCCTCTGCCGCTTCCCGCCATCCAGGTTGACGAGCCGACCATTTCGATGATCTTTTCTGTGAACACAGCTCCGTTTTCCGGCAGGGATGGGCGGTACGTGACCTCGCGCCAGCT
>JAFNAH010000487.1 GCA_017860075.1 Acidobacteriota bacterium
ATCCAGTCGGCCACCTTTACCACGTCCAGGTTGTGTTCGATCACGATCACCGTGTTGCCCAGGTTTACGAGGCTGTTGAGAATGTCGAGGAGCTTGTTGACGTCGTGGAAATGGAGCCCGGTCGTCGGCTCGTCCAGGATGTAAAGAGTCCTGCCCGTGGCCCGCCGGCTCAGCTCGCGGGCCAGCTTCACTCTCTGTGCCTCTCCTCCGGACAGAGTGGTCGCAGCCTGTCCCAGTTGCACATAGCCCAGCCCTACGTCGTTGAGCGTCTGAAGCTTCTGGGCAATCGGGGGGATATTGCCCAACAGGGAATAGGCGTCGCTGATGTTCATCTCGAGCAGATCGGCGATTGAGTGCCCCTTGTACTTGACTGCCAGCGTCTCACGGTTGTAGCGCTTGCCCTGGCAGGTCTCGCACAGGACATGGACGTCGGGTAGAAAGTTCATCTCGATTTTTCTCAGGCCGTCTCCTTCGCAGGTCTCGCACCGCCCTCCCTTGACGTTGAAGCTGAACCGTCCCGGCTTGTAGCCTCGGATCCGGGACTCGGGCAACAGTGCGAACAGTTCGCGAATGGGAGTGAACAACCCCGTGTACGTCGCGGGATTGGAGCGGGGGGTCCTGCCGATCGGAGCCTGATCGATCTCGATCACTTTGTCCAGGAATTCGATACCCAGGATTTCATCGCACGCGCCTGGATCGGTGAGGGCACGATGCAGCTTGCGGGTGAGCGTCTTGAACAGGATGTCCTCGACCAGCGAGGACTTGCCGCTGCCCGAGACCCCCGTCACGCAGATGAAGAGCCCGAGCGGGAATTCGACGGTGATGTTCTTGAGATTGTGGTGCCGCGCGCCGCGCACGACCACCCTCTTTCCGTTCCCGACGCGGCGCTTGCGCGGATAATTGATCCTGAGATCCCCCGACAGGTACTTCCCGGTAAGAGACTCGGGGTGCTCCTGCACCTCCTCAATCCCGCCGGACACGACCACCCTGCCCCCGTCGCGTCCGGCCCCGGGACCGAGGTCAATGATGTGGTCGGCGCTGCGAATGGTCTCCTCGTCGTGCTCAACCACCAGGATCGTGTTCCCCAGGTCTCTCAGCTCGGTCAGCGTATCAAGCAGTCTCCGGTTATCGCGCGGGTGAAGCCCGATCGACGGTTCATCGAGAACATAAAGGACGCCCCTCAGCCGCGATCCGATCTGGGTCGCAAGCCTTATGCGCTGCCCTTCGCCGCCGGAGAGCGACGTGACTGAACGGTCCAGCGAGAGATAACCGACCCCCACGTTGAGGAGAAATTCCATCCGGTTGCGGATCTCGTCCAGCACCTGGCCGGCCACCAGTTCTTCGCGCTCGTTCAATGAAATCACCGAGAGTGCCGCGAGCGCATCCTTGACCGGGAGGCGCGTCAGGTCTGCGATTCCCTGGCCATGAACCTTGACGGCGCGACTCTCGGGGCGAAGCCGGGACCCGCCGCATTCGGGGCAATCCCGCACCGTGAACAGCCGCTCGACAGCCTCCCTGCCCCCGGCCTCGTCGTCCTGAAGCATGCCCTGCAGCCATGGGCCGATGCCCCTGAATTCAGCCGTGTAGCTGAAATCTCCGTGGTGATAGGTGAACGGCTCCTCGCTGCCGTAGAAGTACACCCGCTTTGCTCGCGCAGGCAGCCGCTCAAAAGGCGTGCCGCCACCGCACTTGAAGTGCCTGGCGACGGCGAGGAGCGACTCGTGCAGGTAACGTTCGATCCTGGCGTTGTCCAGGGGGAACTTCATTTGCGCGACAGGCAGGTCCGGATCGAGGATGACGTTCTCGGGGTTAATGGCCATCTCGATTCCCATACCGTCGCATTTCGGACAGGCCCCGAACTTCGAGTTGAAGGAGAAGGAGCGGGGCTCCAGCGCCGGAACGCTGACGCCGCAGTCGGCGCAGGCCTGTCGCTCCGAGAAAAGCCTCTCCGCGCCTTCCGCAGGCGCCACCGTCACAAGCCCTTCGGCCAGATCCAGTGCGGCCTTCACCGACGTCTCCAGGCGGCGTCTGATGCCCCCCCTGACCTGTACGCGATCGACGATCACCTCCACTGTGTGGTTTCGGGACTTGGCAAGGGGGATGTCTTCCTCGAGGTCGCAGATGCGGCCGTCCACGCGTGCGCGCAGGAAACCCCGCTTGAGGTACTTGTCGAACAGCTTCCGGAATTCACCCTTTCGGCTCCGGACCACAGGCGCAAGGATCATCACCCTTGTCTCCTCGGGGTAAGAGAGGATCGCCTCGATGATCTGGTCCAGGCTCTGCCGCGCGATCGGTTTGCCGCAGTTGGGGCAATGAGGCTTGCCGACGGAGGCAAACAGCAGCCTGAGGTAGTCGTAGATTTCCGTGACCGTCCCCACCGTGGAGCGCGGGCTGCGGCCGGTCGTCTTCTGTTCGATGCTTATCGCTGGAGAGAGCCCTTCGACGCTGTCGACGTCGGGCTTCTCCATCTGTTCCATGAACTGGCGGGCGTAGGCGGAGAGCGATTCGATATAGCGCCGCTGCCCCTCGGCATATATCGTGTCGAAGGCCAGGCTCGATTTGCCGGACCCGGACAGACCCGTCACAACCGTGAGCTTGTGACGTGGAATCTCCAGCTCGATGTTCTTCAGGTTGTGCTGGCGCGCCCCGCGCACCACTATCCGGTCCAGCATGGTATGGCCAAATAAACAATGATACGGCCGGCCAGGCGGGGCGTCAACGAGGCGTACGGCCGGCCAGGCGGGGCGTCAACGAGGCGGGAAGGCCGATGTGTGACTCGCGCAGTGCCGGGCAATCGGCCGGCCAGCGCAGTGGCCCTGTTCAACCCTCTCAGGGTTGGAGCTCAATCCTCACACTGGTACCCGGGGTTTGTCCCCCGGGCTTCTCTCTTCCACCCCGTCGGGGTGATGTTGCCGGACAGCATCGGGATCGATGTCGATATCGGCTGGCGTTCATCCCAACCCCAGGTCCGACTGCGATCCCACTCCCGAAGCCGACGGCAATGGATCAATCGCGATCTGCGACGACGCTGAAAGCGTCGAATAGAAGAGCCCGGGGTGCAAACCCCGGGGAATCCGATTCTCACGGGAGTCAACCCTGATGGGGCTGAACAACGTCTTTCCCGCGGGACGAACCTCTCCAGACCGACGGATACCGAATTGAGAGGAATTCATGATGCTCAATGGCGGCGGGCGAGCCTCCAGGGAAGGTCGAGAAGCCAGAACGCCACGACAGCGACTGCCTC
>JAFNAH010000060.1 GCA_017860075.1 Acidobacteriota bacterium
TCCCGGCTCGGCCACGTGTTGGCAGGATCCAGTATTTCGGTCGGTACCCCTTCGCAGGTCTTTGGCACGGCGAAACCGAAAATCGGATCCGGGTGATACTCGACGTCGAGCAGGCTGCCGTTGAGGGCGGAGTTGAGCAGCCGGCGTGTGTGCTGGATGCTGATCCGCTTGCCGACGCCGAACGGCCCGCCTGTCCAGCCGGTGTTAACCAACCAGCAGTGCGCTCCGTATCGGATGATCTTTTTCTTGAGGAGTTCCGCGTAGTCGTAAGGGTGGTGAACCATGAACGGCCCGCCGAAGCAGGTGCTGAAGGTGATTTCCGGCTCGATCCCGAGACCGATTTCAGTCCCGGCAATCTTGCTCGTGTATCCGGAAATGAAGTGATAGATCGCCTGGTCGGGCGTGAGTTTCGAAATCGGGGGCATCACACCCGAAGCATCGCAGGTCAGGAAAATCACGTTCCGAGGATGCCCCGCCATCTTCTCCGGCAGGTAGTTGTCGATGTAGTCGAGCGGGTAGGCGCCGCGCGTGTTTTCCGTCACGGAGTCGTCGTTGAGGTCGAGCATCCGGGAGCAGGGATCGAACACGACGTTCTCCAGGATCGTGCCGAACCTTCGCGTGCAGGCATAGATCTGGGGCTCGGCTTCCGGCGACAGGCGTATCACCTTCGCGTAGCAGCCGTCTTCGAAGTTGAAAACACCGTTGTCGCTCCACCCGTGCTCGTCGTCACCGATCAATCGGCGGTTCGGGTCTGCGGACAAGGTTGTCTTCCCTGTGCCGGAAAGCCCGAAGAAGATCGCGACATCCCCGTCCTTGCCCACGTTTGCGGAGCAATGCATGGGCAGCACGGAATCGAAGGGTAGGAGGAAGTTCAAGACCGTGAATATCGTCTTTTTGATTTCGCCCCCGTAGGCCGACCCGCCTATCAGCGCCATCTTCTCGCGGAAGTTGATGATGATGAACGTATCGGTCCGGGTGCCGTCGATGAGCGGGGAGGCCAGGAAGTTCGGTACGGCGACTATGGTGAACTCCGGCACGTGTCTCTTCATCGCGTCGATGGTCTTCGGCTTGATGAACATGATGCGCGCGAACAGGCTGTGCCAGGCCTTCTGAGTGACGATGCGGATGGGAAGCCTGTACTCCGGATCGGAGCCGGCATAGCAGTCCTGCACGAAGACATCCCGTCCCTGCAGGTAACCCTGCAGGCGGGAGTGGAGCATGCTGAAGCTCTCGGGGTTGAAGGGCCGGTTGTACTGGCCCCACCAGATGTCGTGCTCCGTCGTCTGCTCGCGCACGACGAACTTGTCGGCCGCGGCGCGCGCGGTGTGCTTGCCCGTGCCCACCACCAGCGGCCCGAGGTGACTGACCCTGGCTTCCGAGCGATGGATCGCTTCCTCGTAAAGCGACGGCGCGGGAAGGTTCCAGTAGACGCGCCGCAGGTTGAACAGGCCGTGGTTCTGCAGGCCGTAGATGCTCGCGTATTCGGAAGCCTCTTTAACTGCCGGGGATTGGACGTCCAGATAGATGTTCATAGCCAGTCCCTCACAAGCCGTCGTTCAGCGAGGTAGAGTTCGTTCGGTGAATTGGGATCCAGCGCCCACTTCATGCGCTCGAGCGCGTCCATGGTGTCCTTGATTGTGCCGCAGAAACTGAGGCGCAAGTGGCCTTCCATGCCGAATTCCTTCCCGGGCACGGTTACCACGCGGACTTTCTCGAGGAGAAACTGCGCGAGCTTCTGGGACTCCTTCATGTAGGCGCTGAAGTCCGGGAAGCAGTAGAAGGTACCGTCCGGCTTGGTGACCTTGACGCCGTCGAAACTCTGCAGCCTCTCCACCATCACGTTGCGGTTGTTCTCCAGCGTCAGCTTCAGGCTTTCGATGCTGGATTGCACCCCGTTGAGCGCCCCGACCGCCGCCCACTGCGACGGGGTCGCCGGGCCGGAGGTCTGGTGCGACTGGATGTTCCCCATTGCCTCGGCCAACTCGGGGTTGGTGACCGCCCACCCGATCCGGAACCCGGTCATCGCGTACATCTTCGAGACCCCCTGGACCAGGATCAGCTTGGAGCGGTCTGTCTGGTCGGTCACGAACTCGAAGCAGTTGGGTGCGGTCTTCCCGTCGAAGACGAGCCGGTTGTAGAGGTCGTCCATGATCAGGTAGATGCTCTTCTTTTCGCAGAGCTGGACCAGTTCCGCGATGAAGTCCCTGGAGTACATCACGCCGCACGGGTTGTTCGGGCTGTTGATGATGACGGCCTTGGTATAGGACCCGATCATCTCGGCGATCTCTTTGATGGTAGGGTGAAACGTTCCGTCTTCGGGCGTCACTATGATCGGGACGCCTCCGGCGAGCTTCACCATCTCCGGGTAGCTGACCCAGTAGGGGGCCGGGAAAATCACCTCATCTTTTGGATCGAGGATGGCGTACAGGGCGTTCATGATTGATTGCTTTGCCCCGCTCGAACAGACGATGTTGTCGGGGCCGACGAGCTTGTTGTAGTGCTCCTCGGTGTATCGTATGACCGCCTTCTTGAGCGCCGGCAGACCGTCAGCCGGGGCATACTTGATGTCACCGGTGTTCAACTGCGTCGCGCAATTCACCACCGCGTCGATGGGAGCTTTGCTCTTCGGTTCACCGCCACCCAGGTGGATGACGGGTTCCCCCTTTTCGCGCAGTATCGCCGCGGTTTCGTTCAGTTTCAGCGTTGGTGATTCCTTGATGGATCTTGCGAGTTGACTGAGGCTCATTGCTTCACCCTTACCGTTGAATTTTCGCGGAGCGAATGGGACTCCTGGGACAGCCGCCTGAAATTACATCAGAGTCGAAAAGGAAGCCAGCGAATTTCGGAGGTTTTGTGGGCGTTTGAGATGGCGATTCACGGGTGGGTTCCGGGCCTGGTCTGGTACCGGGATTTTAGGCCCGGTCTGACAGACCGGACCTGCCGGGCGCGTCATTCGCCTTCCGATTCTTCGCGGCCCGAGTAGGGGATCCCCAGCTGCCTCATCTTGCGGTAGAGGTTGCTGCGCTCGATCTGCATCGCCTGCGCGGCGCGACTCACTGAGCCCTTCAACTCCATGAGCTTCTGCAGGATGAACTCGCGTTCGAATTTTTCTCTCGCCGCCTGCAGCGAAACCGGTTCTTCGCGGGCGGCGCCGGCGCGGACGGTGCGGATGAGGATCGATTCCGGCAGGTCGAAAACGTCGAGCTTGTCCCTGGATTTCATGATCACCAGGCGCTCCATAATGTTCTTGAGCTCCCTGACGTTCCCGGGCCAGGGGTAGGTCTCGAGCACTTCCAGTGCTTTGCGCGTCAACACCGAAGGCCTGCGCCCATACCGCTCCGCGAAATCGTCAAGAAAATAGCGGGTCAGGGCTGCGATGTCCTCCCTGCGTTCGCGCAGGGGGGGAAGCTGAAAGGGAATCACGTTCAGGCGATAGTACAGATCCTCACGGAAATTGCCCAGCTCCATCTCCCTCTCGAGGATCTTGTTCGTCGATGCGATGACCCGCACGTCGACGGTCATGGCTGTGCTGCCGCCGACGGGCGTGAAGCGCTGCTCTTCCAGGACACGGAGCACTTTCGCCTGGGTTTTCGGACTCATGTCGCCGACCTCGTCCAGGAAGAGAGTTCCCGCGTCTGCCTGGGAGAACTTACCCTCCTTGTCCTCCGAGGCCCCCGTAAATGAACCTTTCACGTGCCCGAAAAGTTCGCTTTCGATCAGGTCTTCCGGTATCGCCGCGCAGTTCATCTCGATGAAAGGGCCGTCCCTGCGCTGGCTCTGCAGGTGGACGATGTGCGCGACAAGCTCCTTGCCGGTGCCGTTTTCACCATAGATCAGCACCCGGCCGTTGGTCGGGGCCGCGAAGGCGATCTGCTGACGCAGGGCCTGCATGGGGACCGAGTCTCCGATCATTACGTACTTCTGATCGATCTGCTCACGCAGCAGCCGGTTTTCCGCTTCGAGCTTGTGCTGATGCAGGGCGTTCTTGACGACGACGATTGTCTTTTCCAGCGACAGGGGTTTTTCGATGAAATCGAAGGCGCCCAGCTTGGTGGCGCGCACCGCTGTCTCAATCGATCCATGACCGGAGATCATGACGACACACGTGCTCGGTGAGAGTTTCCGGATCTGTTCCAGGGCTTGAATGCCGTCCATGCCGGGAAGCCAGACATCCAGCATGATGACGGCGAAATCGCGGCGGGAGAGGAGCGCGAGGCATTCTTCTCCACTGCTCACCCCTTCGGTTTCGAAACCATCATCCTGCAGTATGCCCTCGAGCGAGGATCGCACGCCGGTTTCGTCGTCGACAATCAGGATCGAAGGTCGGGTCATAGCGCCTAATTGTTATATGCCTTCAGGCGGGCGCCAAGGGCAAATCGATGATGATCCTGGTTCCCAGGGGCAGCCTGGCTTCCGCGTGGACATGCCCGAAATGGTCGGTGATGATCTGACGCACGATCGCCAGGCCCAAGCCGGTTCCCCCTTTGCGGGTCGAAAAATAGGGCAGGAACAGGCTATCCTGGTATTCCTTCGGGAAGCCGCGTCCCGTGTCGACGATCTCAACGCGGACCGTCCTCTGCTGCGGCCTGCAGGATGTGCGGATCTCGAGGATTTTGGGGTGTTGGCTGCCGGCCATGGCCTCCAGCGCGTTGTCGAATATGTTTATGAAGACGCGCTTCATTTGTTCGGGATCCAGGCGGAGGAGCGGGACATCGGCAGCGAAGGACTTGATTACCTGCACATCCTGGATGCGGCCGTCGTAAAGCGCCAGTGTGTGCTCCAGGACCCGGTGCAGTTCCACCTCCTCGGGCCGGACAGCCGGCAGCCGGGCGAAACGGGAGAACTCGTCTACCAGGTTCTTCAGGGACGCCGCCTCCTGGGTAATGGTCCGTGCGCATTCCTCGAGGAGGGCTCCAAACGACGCGAAATCGCCCGGCCAGGAGCCCGGCGGGTTCTCCGGCGCGCGGCTGTCCGGAGAGATCTGCTTGTAGCGGCGGAGCAGGCGCTCGGCCGATAACTGGATCGGTGTAAGGGGATTCTTTATCTCGTGTGCCATACGCCGCGCGACTTCCTGCCAGGCCGTCATCTTCTCGATCCGGAGCAGTTCCGTGACGTCATCCAGCACCACGACCCAGCCCGTCCGCTGACCGGCACTGTCCACCAGCGGGGTCACGGTCGCCGCAAGGTGGATTGACTTGTCGGGCAGGTCGAGCCGGATATTGCGCACGACAGGACCAAGAATGGTCGATTTGTGCAGGAGAATCCTCATGGTCTCCAGAGACGGTCCCCTGAGAACCTCCTCCAGGCTCGCGTCTCCCGGGACTCCCTGTACCTGCATCATCTGGAGAGCGGCCCGGTTCATCGTCCTGACGCGATAGTTGACGTCCAGGGAGATGACACCCGTCGCGATCGTCTGCAGGATGGTCTCGATGTAGCGCCTGCGGTCGTCCAGCTCGACGTTCGTCTGCCGCAGGCTGTTCTGGGCAGCCTCGATGCGCGTCTTGTTGTCCTTCAGATCGCCGGTCATCCGGTTGAAGGCCTGCACGAGGTTCTCGAGCTCCGCGAACGCCTCGCAGTCCACGCGATGATCCAGATCGCCCGCGGCGATGGCGGCGGCCCCCTCCGCCAGCGCCTGGATCGGCACGGTGATCCTCTTGGTCAGGTACATCGCGAACCAGGAGAACGCGAACACGATCAACAGGGTCGAGAGCGCAAGGATCAACAGGAAGTTGAAGCGCAGACGGGTCTTCTCCACCTGGAGTTCGTCGTAGGCCCGGTAGGCTTCCATTACCGAGTAGGCCTTGAAATTCACACCTTCCGTAATTCCCCGCTCCGTTAGCACCGCACCGATGATCCTGCCCGTCTGGTTGCGAATCGGGACGGCAGCCCTGATCACTTCCCTGATCGGATCTTCCGGCTTGACACGTTCGATCCTCGTATCGCTGCTGCCGGCGAGGGCGTGGGCGACCAGCGCCTTGACGTGGGCCGCATCCTCCATCACCTGCACCTTCTCGCCCGACTGCGCCACGAGCGCCCCGTTCGAGGCGAAGAGGCCCAGGTACTGAATTCCGTAGCTGGACCTCAGCTTTGCCAGCGACTCCTCCAATCCCGGATTGAGCTGTGGATACAGCGCCTGCTCGTCCTTGATACTCGATGCGATGACACCCCCATAACGCTGGGCGTCCATCCGCAACTCGTCGTAGTACTCCAGGGCGATGGCTCGGCTGTTCTCGAGCATCTGCGCGGCAGGCGCGCTGAACCACTGTTCGATCGAGAAGTTGATGAGACCGTATGCCAGCAGGAAGAGGAGCACCGCCGGCAGGAACGACAGGACGACGAACGTGGTGACCACCATCGTCTTGAACCGGCTGCCGACCTGACCGCTCCGGCGCTCGAAGTAGAGCTTGATGAGATTCCGGCCGAGCACGGTGGCGAGTACCAGCAGTGCGAGGACAACGGCGACAGTCGCGGCCCACAGGAAAAAGGTCATGCGGACGAACTTCGGGCTGCCGACGGATGTCTGTCGCAGGAAGAGCTGCGTCGCAATCAGTCCGACGAAAAGGAAGGCGATCGTCGCCAGGACGTAACGGCGGGTCCTGGAGTCGCTTTTCCCCGGTCTGCCGGTGAAGCCCGAAAGGTTGGTCATGTGAGAGCCGCGCGTCCCAAACTACCCATTATATGCCAGTGAGCAGGGTGCGAGAACCTGTTCCGGCGACTGCACCTCGGTTCCGAAGCGGCAGGAGCAAGCGCGTCCGGCCAAGAGATGACGGCCGGGATGTCCGGGAGACGCCTGTTCAACCCCTTCAGGGTTGACGCTATTGACATCCTGATTCCCGGGGTTCGCACCCCGGGCTGATCTGTTCCACCCCTGCGGGGTGGCGTTAGCACTGTCGTTGCTGCGCGCTGAAAGTAGCCGTGCCATTAAACCTGCAGCCTGTATCGCCTGGCGGGAGGGCCAATCCCTCAGGGTTGATGCTACTGACATCCCGATTCCCGGGGTTCGCACCCTGGGCTGATCTGTTCCACCCCTGCGGAGTGGCGTGAGCACTGTCGTTGCTGCGCGCTGAAAGTAGCCGTGCCATTAAACCTCCAGCCAGTACAGCCTGGCGGGAGGGCCAACCCCGGCAGGTGGCAGCCGCCATCGGCTTTGTCGACGCTGAAAGCGTCGAATAGAAAAGCCCGGGGTGCAAACCCCGGGGACGCTCAGTTACGCCACGGAACCCAACCCTGAAGGGGTTGAACAGCAGTCTTGCGAGGAGGTGAAGAGGGTTGGAGATTGACGCCACCGGAGACCGCATACTAAAGTCGGCTTCCTGGGGGAGGAATCATCGTGAGGATACTCATTACCGGCGGGGCAGGGTTCATCGGCTCCTATCTGTCCGA
>JAFNAH010000488.1 GCA_017860075.1 Acidobacteriota bacterium
GGGATCTCTATCTCAGTGGTTACCCCCGGCACCGTTTCCACCAGCTTGGCAATCCGATCGACCTTCGCTTTCCACTCCCTGTTGAGCGCATTGAGATCGATGGTCGTCCATGCCTCGACGGCCGCCAGGCAGCCCATGATCTCTTCCTTGCCTACTTTCATAGGCCGGCACACGGCTCCCTCGTAAGGGCTGCAATTGGCGATCGCCGCTTCGATCAAGTCCCTGCGTCCCAGCAGGATGCCCGAGCACTGAGGCCCCATCAGGCCTTTGCCGCCGCTGAAGGTATAGAGGTCGCACCCCATCTTTGCATATAGCTTCAGGTTCTCGATGGGAGGGATGCCCGCAGCGTCATCCAGAAGCAGGGGCACCTTGGCGGCCTTGGCGATGGCGATCTGCTTCTCGAGGCGCTCTCCGAGGTCGGTGGTATAGATCATCGCGGTCTTGTCGTTGATGGCGTTTTGGAGTTCCGCCTCGCCGTAGACAAGCACCAGCTTTCCACCGGCAAGCCGGATCGCGCTGTCGAACGCGCTGCGCCCGCCTACCATCGGCACCTCGTGGCGGAGACCGGTCGTGTCCGGGAGCTGCCAGATCTTCTCCGGGTCGGTGCCCGCGATACATGCCGCCGTCGCTGCCGCCATCGCTCCGGCGGCGCCCGAGGTGACCATGCCTGATTCCGCGCCGGAGAGTTCGGCCAGGCGTTTCCCCGCCGCGTGCTGCAGCTCTACGATGTCTACAAAGTGCATCGCGGCAGCCTGCTGCGCCGCCCTGACTTGGGGAAGCTCGAGCGAACCGCTGAGATAGGTCCACGTCCCGCGCGCGTTGATGAGCGGGCGCACGCCGATGCGGCGGTAGATGTCCTCGCTCCGGCTCCTGCCGACGGCCTCCATAGCCTTGCCGACAGCCTCCTTGGCAGTGACTGAGCCAAGGAGAGCGAATGCCGACACTCTCCACATAAATGAACGCCTGCCGAACTCGTATGTATTGCTCATCTCCACACCCTCCTCATTGATTCTTCGATTTAACCGCGACCAGGGATATTTCCTCCAGGTCGGGCCACTGTTCCCGCTCGTTCTGCTTCCGCTCGACGGACGGGCGCTGCTGTATCGTGGTGCGAGCCGGGAACGGAGTCTTCAGGTAGCTGGCATAGATCCGGTTCATCCGTGCGAAGTCCTTCATATCATCCAGGTACACGTTGGCGGCCACTACGTCCGCAAAACTCATGCCTGCTTCCTCCAACCCGTCCAGGAGATTGCGCATGGTCTGTCGCACCTGGTTTTCCACGCTCTCCGCGTAGACGCCGAGGTTCGGCCCCGGGATGAAGCCCGATTTCGCCGAGCAATAGAGCGTGTCCGCAACGAACACGCACGGGCTTGCGGTCGGACTCGGCTGCATGTTCTTGGGACGCACCGAGCGGCGGGACGCCAGATCCATGGCGGCCACGCCGGTGAATGCAACTCCTGCTCCGTGGGGCAGATGTGTCACGTGGATCGTGGCACGAGCCGGGGTATCGCCGAATTTGAAATGCCTCGCGTACTCCCTGTTCATTTGGCGTGCATCCAGGGCGTCCGTGAGGTAGGGATTGACGAAAACGACGTGATCCGGACCTATCCCCGCCGCCTTGAGGACAGCTTCCATGTGGGCGAGCGCCAATTGCGTCTGCAGCGCCGAATCGGCAGGGATCTTCCCCTCCGAATCCAGGCCAAAGCAGCTCGAGAAGAAGAGCCGGTCGCCGGCAATCACAGCGTCCGGGGGTTCCTTGGTATCGCCGGTGGCCGAAAGGCGAATCACGCGCTTCGTCGTCAGGTCTGTCACCGCCACTGCATTTATCTCGAGTGGAGTCTGGACCGGCAGAGCGGTTACTCCCAGGCGTGAAAGAGCAGGGCCGCCCTCCTTGAAGAACTCGCCCCAGACCGAAGGCAGTACGTCATACGCAGCAGCGTCGGTCGCGTACAACTGCGCGTAAACCACGTGTTCCATGGTCAATCCCGCCGCCTCAACGACCGACTTCACATTGTTGAGGCTCTGCCGCAGCTGGCCGGCAACGGTCGGCGCGAACTCGCCTTTGGAATCCCCGGCGCCTTGTCCCGACACGTAGACCAGGTTGCCAACCTGCAGGCCTGGCGTATAGGGTCCTACGATCTGCGCGCCTGGCGGAACGATGGGCTTCAACTCCGCAGCGCGGAGTGGTGCACACAGGCACAGCGCCAGTCCCGGCTGCGCAACCAGAGCGGCAAATCTCATTGGTCTCTTCACCTCTGCCTCCACAGACGCGGTGCCAGATCTTCAGTATTCGGTTTTTGCCCTGGGCAACATCGATCACCGCCATTCCCGCGTCGAACAGCGGACCGATCCTCCCCGCCGGTGGCTATTCTATAGAGAAAAACTGCAAAAACCGAATATGAAGAGCTGGCACCCAAGGTATGATACTCCGCGTGAGGATGCTGATCGTAGATCTGGCGGGCCTGCTGCTCTGCCTGGGCCCGCTCTCCCCGGGAATGCTCGCTGAGGGCGCGACCGGCTGGATTCCGGCGCGCTGGGATGGCGGCCCCCTCGAGGTTGTGAGGCGCGCCGGCGACAAGGCGCTGGCAGACAATGCAGCGGCGCGCCAGGCAATCGCTCAGTGGTATGACCCCGCCACACTGGACCTCCTCGATGGCACGCCAATCAATTGTCTCCTGGTGACCTTCAGCGCCGGAGCCGAGCCGGGAGTCGAGAAGCAACAGC
>JAFNAH010000489.1 GCA_017860075.1 Acidobacteriota bacterium
TCATGTCGTGGACCTATGAATCGCTGGCGCTCGGCGGCTATCTCGTCGATTGCCCTCACCGAGAGCGCCTGGGATATGGCGGCGACGCGCACGCGACCATGGAGACGGGTCTGAGCCAGTTTCGTACCGAGGCTTTCTACACGAAGTGGCTCCAGGACTGGCGTGACACACAGACGCCGGCCGGTGAAATGCCGCACACGGCGCCGCAGATGGATGGCGGCGGCGGGCCGGCCTGGGGCGGCATCTGCGTCGTCCTGCCGTGGGAGCTCTATCGCCGTTATGGGGACATCCGGATTTTGGAGAGTTCATACGCCTCGGCACAGAAGTGGCTAGCGTTCCTGGATTCGAAGTCGTCGGGCGACCTGTTGCAGCCCTTTACTTCCTTCAGCACTCCGGGCCAGCCCATTTGGAGTTTCCTCGGCGACTGGGTTGCTCCGGGACGGGGCCAGGAACCCGCAGATCGGGTCGATGAAAAGTCTACGCACTTTTTCAACAACTGCTACTGGATCCTCAACCTGAGGATCGCGGCGGACTGGGCCGAGGTCCTCGGGCATGCCGACGATGCGCGGCGGTACCGGGCACGGGCCGGGCAGGTTGCGGCCCGGGCGCACGGGACGTTCTTTGATGCGGGCCGGAAGACCTACGCCAACGGGGAACAGACATACCTGGTGTTCCCGCTTGCCGTGGGCGTGGTCCCTGAGGAACTGCGCGCCGACGTCCTTGGCCGGCTCGAGGAGCGTATCAAGGCAGATGACAAGGGTCACATCAATGCCGGCATGCACGGCACCTGGCTGCTATATCGCTACCTCGGCAGCATCGGGCGAGACGACCTTCTTGCCATGATGATGGGGCAGCAGACGTATCCCTCGTGGGCGTACATGCTCGAGCAGGGAGCCACGACCGTCTGGGAGGAATGGAACGGCAACAATTCCAGGCTGCACTCGACCCTTATGGGTGCCGGGCAGTGGTTCACGGAAGACCTCGCGGGCATCCGCCCGGGCGAAAAGCCACCGGGGTACAAACGCTTCATCCTTCGTCCTGTCATGGTTGCCGGCCTGGTAGCGGCGGCCGCGACATTTGAGTCTCCTTACGGCGAGATCCGCAGCGAATGGAAGTATGAAGGCGGAACGTTCCGCTGGCACTTCCGGGTGCCGCCGAACGCAACCGCGACGGTTTACGTCCCTGCTTCGAGACCGGAGGCGGTCACTGAAGGAGGGAAGGCTGCCTCAGAGGCGTCAGGCGTCAGATTCCTGAGATTGGAGGCGGGCCGCGCCGTCTTCGAGGTAGGCTCCGGCACCTATGACTTCACAGCCGGAACCTGACATCGATTATCGCCTTTGAATCAGGGAGCTTGCGTCGGTCCGACCCCGTTCACAAGCGGAAGGATCGTTCGGTCGATCCAGTCTTCATCATCACCGGCTGGAACTCCTTCGAACAGCATCCAATCCTCTACATGTTCTGCGCTCTGACCTGCCTGAAGCACGGTAAGCGGGGCGAGGCTCTCCAGTTCCAGGAACCCCGGTTCGGTGTAGAGCTCGAAGTTGCAGCCGTAATCGGGGTACCTCGCGCCGGGTACAGGGCGCACGCGCTTGACAAAGAGCCGGCCGTCGCGGAAATATGCGCCCCAGCCTGCGGAAGCATAGATGCCGCCCATCTGTTCCCTGAAGCGACCCGTGCGCACCGAGTCTGCGAAAAGCTGAACGTATTTTGCGCCCAGGCGCCACCGGGGATCCGAGAAGTCCGTGTATGACCAGACCGTGAATACGCTCTCCGGCAACAGATGGTCTTTGCCGATGGGAGACCGCGGGGGCAGGGGTAGAATGGCGCGGCCGCCGGGCGCCATCACCGAAAGACCCCACGGTGCCAGTTCTGTCGCTGCCTGAGAGCGATTTGTTATTCGGTGCAAGACTCTCACGTGCGTGCCTGTCGACGCGAGAGTAATTTCCAGCGATTTCTGCAGGCCTGTGACTGGCGAGATTTTGTCCTCGACGGGCGCTGTCAGCACCACGGCGTTGCCTGCGGTGCGGACTTCTACCTCGAAATTGTCCGGGTAATAGGTTCGCTCCGTTTCCGGCGAAACCCAGAATCGGTGCCCGCCGTAGCTGTGGAATCTGGCATCTCCGAGCTTGCCGGCATCCCCCCCAAACTCGTGAAATTCGTTTCGCTCCCCGACAAACCCGTAACGGAGGATTCTGGGACCCACATCGGCGAGAACCAGCAATTCCACTTTGTCGTTGGCCATCCTGTAGACTTTCTGCCAATCCTGATATTTCACCTTTTCCATAACGACCTCGGCAACGCCCGTTTGGGCGACGGAGAAGAGCGACGCCTGGCATCCGACGAGAGCGAAGATATATTTTCCCAGGAGCATAAGCCTTGAACCCTGCTTCAGATTAACGCTCATGTTTCACTCTCGCGCCGTCTGATACCACGGCCGAAAAGCGGACCAGTGACGAAAACGATTGTAAGTTAAGGCGGTCATGCGCAGTATGGATTTTCCCCGCCCATCGATGGGGGTGCTACCTATGCGGACCTTTTGCGGGATCGTTCTTCTCATGTCATCTATCAGTTGCTCGTACGCCCACGGTGCCACACCCGCCGAGGCACACTCGGATGGCAGGCTGCTATTAAGGGAGAACTGGAAGATTCAACCATCAACACAGGCTCGAAGTGACGGTAAAGAAATCTCCACCGCAGGATTTCGAACAGACG
>JAFNAH010000490.1 GCA_017860075.1 Acidobacteriota bacterium
TCCATGATCACCGACTCGAAAGCCTCTTCCAGCCGGTCTTCCTTGTAGAGCTGCAGGAACCGCGGGATGTTCATGTGAAGCGGGCAGCTGTTCTCACAAGGAGAGAGCTCGAGTTCCTCGCACACGCCGGCGCGGCAGCGCCGCGCACGGATGTGGTCCTCGAACTCCTGGCGGAAGTGCCGCATCGTGGTCAGCACCGGGTTTGGAGCCGTCTGGCCGAGGCCGCAGAGCGACATGTCGCGGATCATCCGGCCGAGCTCGTCCATCGTGTTCATGTCGGCTTCGGTGGCCGTGCCGCGCGTGAAGCGGTTCAGGATCTGAAGCTGTTTGTCCAGGCCCACCCGGCAGGGGACGCACTTCCCGCAGGATTCCGAATGCGTGAACTCGATGAAATAGCGCGCGACGTCGACCATGCAGTTGTCTTCGTCCATGACAACCATGCCGCCCGATCCCATGATCGAGCCGAGCTGGGCCAGCGTCTCGTAATCGACGGGTGTGTCGAACATTTCCTGCGGGATGCAGCCCCCGGAAGGGCCGCCCGTCTGGACAGCCTTGACGGTCTTGCCGGTGCCCTCGCCCTCGCCGATGTCATAGACGAAGGTCTTGAGAGGGGTCCCGAGCGGCATCTCGACCAGGCCGGTGTTGCGCACTTTGCCGACCAGGGAGAAGACCTTGGTGCCCGGGCTCTTCGGACTCCCCGTCTGATTGAACCAGGCAGGCCCCTTCACGATGATGGGAGCTACGTTGTACCAGGTTTCGACATTGTTGATGTTGGTCGGCTTGCCGAACAAACCGCGCTCGGCGGGATAGGGCGGGCGCGGCGACGGCCGCCCGGACCTTCCCTCGAGTGATCGGATCAGGGCTGTTTCCTCGCCGCATACGAAAGCGCCGGCCCCTTCAACCAGCCTGATGTTGAAGTTGAAGCCGCGGCCGAGAATGTTCTCGCCGAGCAGGCCGTAGTTCTTGGCTGCGTCGATGGCGCGGTTCAAGCGGTGGACGGCCAGCGGATACTCGGCCCGGACGTAGATGATTCCCTCGGTGGCGCCCATTACGAAGCCGCCGATGATCATGCCCTCCAGCAACGAGTGCGGGTCGCTCTCTATCTCGTTGCGGTTCATGTAGGCGCCCGGATCACCTTCGTCAGCGTTGCAGATGATGTATTTCTGGTCGGCCTTGGCCTTGCGCAGGAAATCCCACTTGAGGCCGGTCTGATACCCGGCCCCGCCCCGGCCCCTCAATTTCGCGGCCTTGAGCTGCTCGATGACCGCCTCCGGCTTCTCATCGATCAGGACTTCGTAGAGAGCCTGGTAGCCGCCGACTGCAATGTGCTCCTCGATGTCAGAGGGACTGATGAGCCCGCAGTTGCGCAGGACGATCTTCTTCTGCCCCCTGAAGAAGGGCACTTCGGTCCACGCCGGTATCTCAGGCAGACCGGAACCATACTTGACGTGGGCCGTGACATGGTCCCATTCCTCAATCTTGCAGAGCGCGAGCTCGGCCGGGATTCGGCCCTGAGAGAGGTCGTCCAGGATGGCGTCGACGTCGTTTGCCTGAACCCTGTGCAGAACCACCAGGGGCGTACCCGGCAGCCAAACGTTTACCAGCGGCTCCTCGGCGCAGAAACCAAAACAGCCGACACGCGCCACGTGGAACCCCAGGCCCCGCTTGTCGTTGGCCGAAGTAAAGGCATGGTAGACGCCCTCGGCGCCGTTTCCGGAGCCGCAGGTCCCCATGCCGATCGCAATCCTGGGGCGCGACGGCAGCAGCTTAGCCATCCCTGCTTCCCGGACCGCGTTGAAAGTGCTCAGATCCTGGATACGCATCACTTCCTCCTCCCTTCCAGGGCTTCAATCTCGCGTTGAAGCGCCTGTTCGTTGACATGTCCGAGGATGGAGTGATTCACCTCGACTACGGGTGCCAGCGCACACTGCCCGAAACACGCAACCGTGCGGAGCGTGAATTTGCCGTCCGGCGTCGTGACCGAAATCTTGTCTGCTCCCCCCTCCTCTTCACCGGCTCTCAGCCCCAGCTCGAGTTTCAGGCGCTCAAGGAGGTTGCGTGAACCGCGGGTGTGGCAGGCGGTGCCACGGCAGATGCATATGGTGTTTTCGCCCTGAGGCTGGAGGTTGAACAGGGCATAGAAGGTCGCCACGCTGTATATCTGGGCGGTCGGGATGCCGGCCTTCGCCGCGACATAGTCCAGGACTTCAATCGGCAGGAATTTTCGGGGATGATGCTCCTGGAGTGCTTCCAGGATGCTCAGCAGCCGGCCCGGGCGTTCCTGGTACCTGGCGATGACGCCGTCCACGAAATCCTGGTCTTCTATCGGCAGCCGTGCCTGACCATGGGTCTGCTTCATGATTGCTTCCTTTCTGATGGACACAAAAACCCGAGATCATACCTGAAAAGGGAAAGGTTTCACATGCCAAATTGCAGGTCTCGCCCTAAGTGCTTGATCAAAAGGGAGATATATATAGTTGGCCGATCCGCCGAGGTAGGTCCGGTCTGTTAGACCGGACCCTTTGCGAAGGCGTTCGGTTCCTTGCCCGGTCTGCTACACTGGAACATCCGACAAGCGGCTGGTCTTTGGGCCCGGTGAAACGGACTGAAGTTACTCGCCGCCAGGGGGCTGAGATGACGCGGAAGGCTGCGATCGGCGAGATCATCTATGTCGTGGCCTGCGTCCTGATCGGAGAGTGGGTCATCCCCCC
>JAFNAH010000061.1 GCA_017860075.1 Acidobacteriota bacterium
GCTGAACAGGCCCGCGTGACCCGCCACACCCCCCATGGCGAAGGCGTTCTCGTCATGCACTTCGCCCCTGACGACGCGCTTGCGCCAGGGGTCATCCTCAGTTGGCGCGATGCGGTTCAGGTATGACTTGTTGGGCCGGTAGAAGGTGGATTTCATGCCGAGCGGTTTGAACAGATTCTGCGCCACATATTGGTCCAGGGGACGGCCTGAGGCGCGTCGGATGATCTCGCCCATGAGGACCATTCCCAGGTCGCTGTATTGAACCCTTGCGCCGGGTTCGAACTCCAGGGGCGCCGCGCACACCGTGGCCAGCATCTGGTCGTAGCCCTGCACTTCCTTGTATAGCTGCAGGAAGGCGGGCAGTCCGGAGGAGTGGGTCAGGAGATGCTGCACGAGGACCTTCTCCTTGTTCGGACCCTCGAACTCCGGGATGTAATCCTGGACGCGAGCGCCCAACAGGAGCCGGCCTGACTCGGCCAGCATCATGGCGGCCGGGGTCGTGGAGGTCGCCTTCGATACCGAAGCCAGGTCATAGATCGTGTCACCTGTGACTTTCGGCGAGCCCGGTTGATAGTCCAACGAGCCGGCGGCAGTGTCGAGAACGATGCTCCCGCGATAACCGACGATGAGAGCGGCCCCCGGGAATGCTTTGGACTCAACGGCCTTTGCCAGCTGGTCCTCGACCTCGCGGAACGCGTCCTGCCGCAGGCCGAGCGCTTCGGGCGTGGCGTGGCGCAGCGTCATATCAAGCCTGGGAACCTGTACGCCATCCCCAGCCTTGCACAGGCCCGGCACGGACACCGGCATCTTCCCGGAGAACGCAATCTCGCCCGAGATCGCCCTGGCGGCAGCCAGTTGGGAGACGTCCGAGTAACTGAACGTGCACACGCATGCGTCGGCCTGTGGAAAGGCTCTCAGCAGGTAAGGGCTGCCGAGAGCGACCCAAATCACGGGCTTACCCGAAGTGAGCAGCCGTTCGATGATCCACCTCTGGTTATCCGTGAGGGCGAAGTTCCCCTTGCCTGAAATGACACGCACGAGGCTCGCCACGATCAGTACGTCCATTTCGGAGGCGGCGTTCCCGACTGCATCGATCAGGTCTTCGGAGCTCCGGGGATCGATCGACATGGTCCTGCAGGACGGGAACCGTCGCTTCATTTCCGACTGGAATGCAGCCGCGGGTGCGGTGTCCAGGTCGGAAGAGACTGCAAGGCTCAGGACTCTCGGCGGATTCACGGGATTCAGCGGCAGCAGGCGCTTCTCGTCCTTGACCAGAGTGATAGAACGATCAGCAATCTGCCGGGATATTCTGCGGCTCTCCGGCGAGGCCACAACCTCCCGGATGCGGGCAAGCGACACGGAACGGTTGCGGTGCAATCCCAGCCTGGTCTTCGCCTCCAGGATCTTCGTGACGGACCTGTCGATCCGGCGCTCCGGGATCTCGCCCCTTCGAACCGCTCTTACCACCTCGTTGACAGCCACGTCCGAATCCGGGGAGAGAAGGAGCATGTCCGCGCCCGCTTTCAATGCACGGACCGCAGCCAGCCCTGTCCAATAGCGGGCTGTAATGCCGCCCATCTCGAGCGCGTCCGTCACTATCAACCCCTCGAAGTGCAGTGTGTTGCGCAGGAGGTCGGTCAGGATATTCGGAGACAAAGTAGCCGGCAGGCCGGGATCTCCGGTCAGCCGTGGGACCGCGATATGGGCTGTCATGATCGAATCCACGCCGGCTTCGATCGCGCGCCGGAAGGGGACTAACTCGACCTCATCCAGCCTCTGCCGGTCCGAGGGAATGACAGCCAATCCGATGTGGGAATCTGTCGCTGTGTCCCCGTGCCCGGGGAAGTGCTTGGCAGTTGTCAAGACGCCGTTGTTGCGTGCACCGCGGATGAACGCGGCGCCGAGACGCGCAACGAGCTGCGGGTCCTCGCCGAAAGAGCGGATGTTGATTACCGGATTGTCGGGGTTGTTGTTCACATCCACCACGGGTGCGTAGATCCAGTGCACTCCGAGGGCGCGGGCTTCTCTCGCCGTGATCGCCCCTTCCTGGTATGCGAACTCCTCGGACCCGGTTGCACCGATCGCCATGGTCCAGGGAAACGACGTGGTGTCTTCGATTCGGAACGAAACTCCGCGCTCGAAGTCGGCTGAGACTATGAGCGGCAACTTCGAGATTCCCTGGAGCTCGTTGAGCAGGACGGCGGATTCGTAGATGTTGCCGGCAAAAAGAACCGCCCCTCCCACGCGATTCTCAAGGATTTGCTGCCTGAGCGCCTGGAAGTCCCCGCTTTCACGATTCAGGAAACGACCCGTTACGCGAATCTGCAACAACTGGCCGACCTTCTCCCGTAGCGACATTGTCTGAAGTGTCTTCTTTACCCATGCCGTGTCCGGCTGCCCCAGTTTCCCCGGGGGTTCGGCGGCTTTTGTCCCGGTCTTCCGCTGCGGTAGCGCCGGTGCCACGGTGGATAGAACACAAACCAAGACTGCCAGGGCGACGGTCGAGCTGCGGCTGAGGTGTTTCATAGGTTGTCAAGAATACAATGCCGGCGGCCAACCGTCATAACCGAATCCGCTATTCCCTGTGTTCTCAGAATCCCGGGAGACTGCATTTAGTAGTTTGCATCATGGGGCAGTTGATGCAGACTGAAAGCCATGTCGACCGGGCAGTCCGCCGAATCCGGCCTTTCACCTGCACAGCCAGGATCTCTCCGGGACACATCGGGATCGCAGACAGTCCTCGTCGTGCTGCCGGCCTACAACGAAGCGGTGAGTCTCGCTGCGGTCCTGCAAGCGCTGGACCGGGCCGGCCTGGAATCGGGAATGTCGTTGCGACTGATCGTCGTGAACGACGGCAGCAGCGACTCGACGGGCGAAGTCGCGCGGAGTTACCGGGGATCCGTACCCCTCACCCTCATCGACCACCCGCACAATCTCGGCCTGGGCGCGGCAATCCGCAGCGGCCTCCTGACGGCAGTCGATCTTGCCTCCGACCAGGACATCGTTGTGACCATGGATGCTGACGATACCCACACGCCCCTGGCCATTGCCCAGATGGTCACACGCATCAACGAGGGGTTCGACGTGCTGATTGCTTCGCGCTACCAGCCGGGCTCGTCCGTTATCGGCGTCCCTGTCCACCGTCGATTCCTGAGTTATGCAGCTTCGTCGCTGTTCCAGCTGGTCTTCCCGATCCCCGGGGTGCGAGATTTCACGTGCGGCTACCGCGCGTATCGGGCGTCTGTCCTGCGTCAGGCCTTCACGCGCTACCGCGAGGAGTTCATCAATGAGGAAGGATTCCAGTGCATGGTGGACATCCTCCTGAAGCTGCGCCGCATGAACCTGAGGTTCAGCGAGGTTCCGCTGGTGCTTCGATACGACCGCAAAGGAGGCAAGAGCAAGATGAAAGTTCTCAGGACCTCGCTCAGGACCCTGAGGCTGATGGTCCGGCGCAGGCTCGAGTCCTGACCGGCGATTGCCGGTCGGTTGAACCGCTCAGGGGCCTTCCTCGCGCGGCCAGGATTACGCCATGGCGTTTGATCGTTCCTATTTCGAGACCCAATACGCGAGCTACGAGCGTCAGAATCCGCCTCGCAAGATGGCGTTCTATAGACGCCTGGCGGAGGCCGCGGCCGCCGATTGTGCGAACCCGCGGATCCTGGATATAGGCTGCGCGTTCGGGTTCTTCCTTTCCACACTGGGCTCCCGCTGGGAGCGATTCGGTATCGATGCCAGCGAGTATGCGATCACACGCGCCAGGGAGCGCGTGCCGGACGCCAGGTTCGCCGTCACGACGTCGTCGGAACTCGTGTTTTCCGCACCCTTTGATGTGATCACTGCTTTCGACGTGCTGGAGCATATCCCCGCTCCGGATGAGGTATTGGAGCGAATTGCCGCGGCCCTCCGGCCCCGCGCGGGTTTTCTATTCGTCGTACCGGTGTATGACGGACTCACGGGGCCTGTGATCCGGCACCTGGATCGCGACCCGACGCACCTCCACAAGAGAGAGAGGGATTTCTGGCTCGAAATGGCAGGCGCTCGTTTTCGAATTGTCGACTGGTGGGGGATCTACAGGTACCTGCTGCCGGGCGGATTCTATTGCCACCTGGTGACGAGATCCTTCAGGCGGCACACCCCGGCGATCGCATGTTTTGCCCGACTCCCGTAGAGGCGGTGTAATGCTGCTGGAAATACTCGAGCGGATCCGGAAACCGGCGGCGGCTGTCCTGCTATCCTGGGCAATCCTGCTGAATCTTCGTTTCTTCGTATCCGCCGGACCCCTGTGGCGCGATGAGGCCAACAGTGTCCAACAGGCATGCCTGCCCGGGTGGAATTCGGTTGTCGACTCCCTGCAGTACGATTCATTTCCCGTTCTGTATCCTGCCGTTCTCAGGGTGTGGACATCGATTCCGCTCCTGGCCGGCGATCCCGCTCTCAGGGTGATGGGTTTGCTCACCGGTCTGGCCTTGCTGATCTCGATCTGCCTCGTGTGCCGCCTCTTCGGCTCACGACTCCCGGTCGTTGCGCTCGTTCTTGCCGGAGCCGATCCCGTTCTCATTTCCGAGGCGTGCAGCATCCGGCCATACGGCCTGACGCTGGTTGCACTCCTTTGGGCCTTCGCCGCGCATGGCATGTGCCTGATGCGATATTCGAGGCGCTGGCTCCTGGTTGCGTCCATCGCCTCGATTTTCGCCGTGCAGCTCAGTTACAGCAGCGCTTTCTTCATCGCCGCCTTCGGCCTGACGGCTGCAGGGTTGGCTCTGCGGCAACGGGAAAGACAGCTGGCCCTCTCAGTGCTCATTCCCGGAATCGTTGCCGCGCTGACCCTGCTTCCGTACCTGCCTGCGATTCAGCGCGCGAGAAGCTGGGTGGTGTTGCTGCACTACCGTGTGGACTGGATGCAGTTCTGCGCGTCGTATGCGAAGGAGCATACGCCGGTCCTGCCTTTGATCTGGATCATGTTCCTGGCACTCGCGTGTGTCACGGTGTTCCTTCGCAGGCAGAGGGGCACGAGTTCTCCACCCGCACCCGCATCCGCACGCTATGCCACGGGCGTGGCAGCCCTGGCTCTTGTGTCGCAGGTGGCTTTCGTCGAGTTGATGAAGGTGCCGCCGTTCCCGCGCTATTTTCTGCCGGTACTGCTGTTCATTGCGATTGCCCTGCAACTGCTGTTCGATAGAGCGCCACGCACAAGCCATGTCGTGCTTGCGGTCATGGCATTACTACTGACCGCATGGCCTGCCTGGTCCTGGCTCGGTCTGCGGCGAACCAACATGGACCGCGTGGCCCGGGTGTTGGGTCGCGAGGCCCGGGCAGAAGACCTTGTAATACTGTCACCGTGGTTTCTCCATCCGAGTTTTCAGCGCTACTACACCGGGCCGGTCGGTTGGATCACTGTCCCTGAATTGCCTGCTTCCCCCATTACGAGATACGACCTGTTCATGAAGGCGATGTTTCGGAATGTCTCGGCAGGAGACCTCGCCGCGCGTATCACGAACACGCTCGCGAGAGGCGGAAGGCTGTGGCTGGTCTGCCAGGAGATCGGGTATGTGCCTGACGCCGGCCATCAACCTGAAGCACCTTCACCGCCGGCGAGAGTGAGCGGCGACGACTACGTCCGGTATCGGAGTTACTGGGAGCGTGAGGTCTGGTTTTTGTTGAAATCCTGCTGCCGTTCGCAGCAACTGTCTGTTTCGGCCTCCCCCCTCATATGGGGAGAGGAACGGTTGCTGCTGGCATTGTGGAGTCCCGGGCATCGGGAAAGTGAGGACCGGCTGAAGATTCAGATAAAATGATCATTGCTTTTTGCAGGAATATCCGCAAAATGGCATTGGTATTGCCGCCTTGGGTTTGGATCCGGAAGAAGACGAAATGTTACATTTGACTATGGGGGTTTTATGGCAGGGAAAGTGATGACTAAGAGCGCGCTCGTTGGCCACATCGCGGAGAAGACCGGTGTAACGAAGGTAGTGGCAAACTCGTTTCTCGATGTGCTGGTCGCCACGGCTTGCAGCGAAGCCAAGAAGAGCGGACAGTTTCCGGTGCCAGGTCTCGGGAAACTGGTGAAGGTTCAACGCAAGGCGCGCATGGGACGCAATCCTCAGACCGGCGAAGCGATCAGGATACCGGCTAAGACCGTGGTGAAGTTCCGCGTAGCCAAGGCCTGCAAGGACGCCATCGTGCCCCCGAAGAAGTAGCCTGGCGCGGGCATCTGAGTTTGAGCACCGGGGATTCGGTATCTCTTCGGATACCGAGTCCCTTGTTCAGCGCCGCCGTGCTACTCTGGTGCCTCCGACTGCCAGTAGCGCATCAGGAACACAGCCAGAGGTTCCTTTGATAGCGTCCTGCTAAGCGTTACCTTGCCCTCTTCAGCAGTGATATCTATGTCCTGAAGCAGGAACGCAGCATCGCTCTGCGCCGCAGCGATACGAACAATCATGAGTGTGCCCTGAATCCGCTTCATGATGTCTTCCTTTGCCAACTTGTCGCGGAGCGTGCAGGTAAGCTTCAACTCCACGTCCTCGCCTGTGCGAATCAGAAGGGCCACGTGGCTGAATCCACGGAAGACCCAGGCAAGACGGTACTTCTCCACAAGTCTGACAATTTCCAGAGCCAGGTGATCGATTGAGGGCGCGCCGGACGAAACCTCGATCCGACTGCGGACCGGACTTCCCATCGCGTCCGTCTCGAATCCTACCTGGAGGCTGCCCTTCTCGAAGAGTCGGCTGATGTCGAGGACCTTGGCGTCCACATCGCGCACAATCTCACGTGTGAAGATCTCCTCGATCTCCCGGTTGTCGGCGGCAAACTCCTGCAACTGGGGATCCAGGCGGCGCAGGAGCCTTGGATCGGGCGTGGCGAGTGGCGTGACCATCGGCTTGGATCCTCGTTTTCGAACCGCTTGCGGTGCCGCATCGGCCGTGGGATTTCCAACGTTCGCATTCAATCTGGGTGTAACCAGCAGTACCCGATATCTTCCCAACTCTCGGTTCAGGTCCGATACCAGTCGATCATAGGAATGGCGCAGGGTGTCGGCCTCCCATAGCACGGCCGCTGCGCACAGGAAGATCACGTTGACGGCGATGCCGGCAAGAAGGCTCCCCAGCCTCGATGCCGGGGATCGGCGATCACGGACGAGATCAAAAATATGCCTACCTCCCGGCGCCAGCGAGAATTATCGGGCGGCGAGGCTTGAGATTTCAGACCTGCCGGGCGCCTGACACTAGATTAAGCCAGCAGGCAGATCCGGTCAAACGGCTGCGTCAGGCAAGCGTCCAGATGGAGTGTGAGCTCCAGCGCGAGTTCCTCTCGAAACAAGGCCGCCGTTTGGCTCTCTCAAGAGACGGGATTCCTGAGATCCTCGCTGTCGGAATCGGAATCGGGGTCGCAATCTGCATCGGTATTCGAAACCTCCACCCGACGTACGCTGCGATTGAAGCCTGATCCTGTGCGATATCGATTGCGATGCCGATTCCGATGCCGGCACCGATGGTCTCCCACCGAACCGCCCCGTAGGGGGGTGGAATAGATCAGCCGGGGGCATAAACCCACATCGTCATACACAAGCCCTGACTGACCGAGTGAAATGCAGGAGTATCACTCTGTTGCTCTCCGAAATCGGCGCCTGAGGCGTCCCGGTAGGGACGCAATGATAGTAGCCCGGCACTTCAGTGCCGGGGCAATCGGGAAGACTGCGGCGCGAGTCCCGTAGGGACGACTGAGGCT
>JAFNAH010000062.1 GCA_017860075.1 Acidobacteriota bacterium
GATCCGTACCCGCGGGGCGGAGGAGCCGGGCTGGCATGGCTCGCGCCTCCGGCGATTGCCCTTCTGCCGCTCAAGACAGCGATGGTTGGCGTCTGGCATCCCTCGCACCCTGTGCCGCATTCCTTCACTCCCTGAGGCCTGATCTGCTCCGGGCGGTAAATGCAGAGGGCCGGAGGCCCGCGGGTCATACCAGCCTGGCGCAACGCGCCAGGGAAGGATTCACGCGAACCACCGAGGGCTGTAAGCCCGCTTCATATCTCCATCGTCAGGCCACGTCAGTTCGCCTTCCCGATAGGATCCCCCGCGGTCACTCCCGGCGGCAGCGTCGCGTCGCCTGCAACGCCCTGGTACCGGACGACCTGGTCGGGAGCAATCGCAAAGAGAAAACGTCCGTTACCGGTTGTCGGAGTTGCGATGAACCCGAACGAAGCAGGCGGATCGCTATCGATGGCCGTGCCGACGACATCCCCGGCCTGATACGAGTACCCGTTGATCGCTCCCGTGGTGCTGAATCTCGAGTCGAGGTACTGACCGCTGACCAGCGACTCGAGCGTGGTGTACTGCTGGTTGTTCGTTGCCGCATAGCTGATCTCCGCGGAACCGACGGTGCGGCAACCCTCGATGGCAGCAGCCTCATTTGCGGCTTGCTTGGAAGTCAGGAGACTGGGAATGGCTATCGCGGCGAGTATCGCGATAATGGCAACTACAATCAACACCTCGACTAGAGAGAAACCGTGCACTGCTTTCATGTGGATCTCCTTTGTAGTTTTGCAGTGCAATAGTGTCTGAACCCGGCCTGTTATTTCGCGTCCGCGCGGTCAAAATGGAATTCGCAAAACAGGCCGTCCACAAGACTTGTGGAAGGGGACATGGACCTTACCTTATAGATGATGTATCAGCACGTAGTGCTGACTACAAAGTGATAATTACGGTCAGATTTCCAGGCTGTGGGAGGCTACGCCGGATAGAGGACCTGATCTTTCCATTCATCCAGGCCACCTCGCAGGTTATGGACCCCGCGGAAACCCTCTGCCTGGAGAAAAAGGCATCCGGTATTCAGCCTTCAGTCAGCGGTCAGCCGTCCGCGACTGAAGGGTGAATACCGGGTGCTACCTCTTCAGCGCGACGGCCTCGACGATGCCCGCCGCGGTGAGGTTGACGACGTCCGTGGCGCTCGCACCGTATTGGAGCAGGTGCGCGGGCAATCGGGTGCCCATCAGGATCGGCCCGATAGGTACCGCCGCGCCCACGGTCTCAAGCAGGTGGAGCGCCAGGTTTCCGGACTGGAGGTCCGGGAAGATGAGCACATTTGCATCCTTGTCCAGGTTGGAGAAAGGGAAGTGCTCCTGCCTCAGCGAGCTGCTCAGTGCGGTCGCGAGCTGCATCTCGCCGTCGATCACAAGTTCAGGGGCCTGTTCCTTCGCTATCGCAGTCGCTCGGCGCACCTTTCGGGCGAAAGGATGGTCGACGCTCCCGAAGTTCGAGAACGACAGCATGGCGACCCGCGGTTCGATGCCCAGGGAGTGCGCCATCCTGGCGGCCAGCAGGGCAGTCTCGGCGAGATCCTCGGCATCGGGCTCGATATTGACGGCGCAATCTGCCATCAGGATCACACCCTTTTGCAGCAACACCAGGTAGTGACTGGAAATCCTGCGGATTCCGGGCTCGGGGCCGATGACCTCGAGGATGATCCGCAGCGATTCCACGTAATGGTGGGAGACACCGGCGATCATCATGTCGGCGTCGCCGCTGTGAAGCATCATGGCGGCGAAGTAGTCGGGTTGGTGCAGGCGCTGGGCGGCGGCATCCCTCATGACACCGCGGCGTCCCCGCAGTCGGAAGTAGTTGTCCGCGTAGGCAGCGAATCGTGGGCTGCGAGTCGGGTCGATCACGGGCACGCCTCCCAGATCGAAGTGGAGCCGTTCGACTGCCTGCCGCACTTCGGTTTCCCGCCCGAGCAGTATCGGCCGTGCGATCCCCTCGTCGACGATGATGGAACAGGCACGCAGGATGGTCTCGTTCGCCCCTTCCGAAAAGACGACACGCGGCTTTGTCTGTCGTGCGCTCAGGACCAGGTTCCGCATGGTCTCCCGTCCCGTTCCCATGCGGACCGTCAGGCTCTCCTGGTAGGCCTCGGTTTCGCAGCGGCGGAGGGCGACCCCTTCTTCCACGGCATGGGAGGCCACGGCGGCGGACTCGCGTACGAGAATGCGAGGATCGATCGGTTTGGGCAGCAGGTATTCCGGACCGAAGCTGAAGTGCTCCTGACCGTAGGCCCTCTCGACCTCCTCAACGACATCCTCACGCGCCAACCCGGCAAGAGCCCGGGCAGCCGCCAGCAACATCCCTTCGGTGATACGAGTTGCCTGGACGTCGAGCGCCCCGCGGAAAATGTAGGGGAAACTCAGAAGATCCAGCACTGCATTCGGGTACTGGTCGAGTGCCGTGGCGACGATTATGTCCTGCCGGCATCCGATAGCCTCCTCGTAGGCAATTTCCGGCTCCGGTGTGGCCAGTGCAAAGACGACCGGGAAGCGGTTCATCGAGCGGATCATTTCCTGGGACAGCAGGCGGCCTGCGGAAGCCCCGATGAAGACGTCGGCTCCGCGCAACCCTTCGTGCAGCTGCCGGGCGGTACCGGGCTGTGCGAAAGCCCGCTGGTATTCGTGCAGATCCTCCCGTTCCGGGTGGATCAGCCCCTTGATGTCATAGACGAGGAGGTTTTCCGCGGGAACGCCGAGGCAGTGCAAGAGCCGCGCGCAGCCTGTGCCTACGGTCCCCGCACCGCAGATCACCACCCGGATGGAGCCGACTGCCTTTTCGACGAGTTCGAGGGCGTTTATGAGTGCTGCCGTCGCCACGACTGCGGTGCTGTAAAGGTTTTCATGGAACACCGGGATGTTGAGACTGCGGCTGAGCCGGTCATAGATATAAAGGCCCTCCGGCGCCCGGATATCCTTGAGGTTCACGCCGCCGAAGGTTGGCTCCAGCAGCCGGACCGTCTCGATGAACTTGTCGGGATCTTCGGTATTCAGCTCGAGGTCGAAGACGTCGATGTCGGCAAGACGCTTGAATAGAACCGACATCCCTTCCTGCATCGGCTTGGCTGCCTCGGGGCCGACGTTCCCGACGCCCGGCACGGCCGTCCCGTTTGTGATCACGCCGACCAGGTTTCCGCGGGCCGTGTACCGAAAAACCGCGGACTTATCGAGCGCGATCTCCCTGGAAGGGAAGCAGGCGCCGGGCAGGTAAGCAAGCCGCATATCACGGGGTGTCAAACATGCCTTGCTCGGGCGCACCTCGATCTTTCCGGGGCGCTCGAGTGCATGGTGTTCCAGTGAATCCTCGCGTCGAATCATGGCGGCGTCTCCTCAATTGCGTTGAAGCGTGGTCCGGACCTGTAGTACCCGGGCAGGGGGTGATGCCTGATCGTCTCCTCGTAGGCGGCCAGGAAGGCGGTCACAGGCCGGGCCTGCAGAATCCAGAGCTGTGAATCTTCGATTCCGAACTCGATGTCCAGCGGGTAACCGTAAGCCGCCTCCAGGCGGGACGCGACCGCGACCAGTTCGCAGAGCTCCACGTACTCGAGCGCCGGGCGGAGACGCTGGTGATAGAGAGTCTCCGCGTGAACGGTCCCGATCCCCGCACGCTTGTTGAAGACGACCCGGTCCCGCTTGTCGGCGGTCACGTATCGGAAACGAAGCGGTCCCTTCTCCAGGTCCCCCTCTTTCATGACCACGACATAATCGGCGGCGACGGTTCCCGAGACGACTCCCTCCCCCAGACCAAGGGCAGCGTTTATGACCATCTCGCGCGTTTCGTGACCGGCGAGGTTCGAGGTCTGAAGCACTCCCGAGACACGGGAACACACGCCCCGGATGAAGAGGAAGGTTTCGAACTCGCCGGCCCTGGCAGCTATCTCGGCATCCTCCTCGCGCGTCGAGGAGCGGACTGCCAGGTAGTGCGTTGAGTCTCCACTTTCACCATCGGGGAGGAGGGGGCCTGCTGTCTGCAGCTTCCTGCAAGCAGCCCGGACCTCCCCCGCCAGCCGTTCCGGCATGTTCGTGTTGTCCCACAGTGCACGGATGTAATTCGACTTCTGACGGTGATCCAGGTCCCGGCGGGCGATAACGGCATCGATAGCCTCCCTCAGCGTGCGCCTCCCATGCGGACGGCCTTCGGCCGTGCCGACCGGGCACTCGACGACAACATCGAGCATCTCTTCGAAGGCGTGGTGAGTTACCACGAACCAGGGTGGCACAATAGCTCCCGACCCCATCATTTCCACTTCCGCAAGGTTGGCGGCCTTCCATCCGGTGAGAGGCGCAAATGCGTGGCCGCATTCACCCGGGAAAAGGATGCTGCGGCCGGCCCGCGCTTCAAGGGTCTGTGCATCCCTGAGGAAGATGCGATCAGCCAGCGCGCGCCGGGCTTCCTGCTGTGCTGCAGGGGTGCCGACCAGTCGCTGCAGCCGTTCCAGCGTACGTGCCAGGTGCCGGGAGGCTGCGTCCCCTACCGCCCCGGCGTTTGCCCTGCGGGCTGCGCGTTCGCAGACCTCGCACAGCTCCTGCAACCGTTGCCTGGCTGACTGATCTATCGCAGCAAGGTCATCAACGGCCTCGGGAATTGCGGCTGCGGCGCAGGAGCCGGGCAAACGGGAGGCCTCGTCGAGTGTCTTTCGAAGTCGCAGGACTGCCAGCCTGAGGAGCAGGACTTCGCAGGCAGAGTCGGAAGTCGGGATCAACCGGAGGGCTTTGCGGCTGAGGCTGCCGCTGCGTCGCTGCAGGTCCGCGAGAACGCGCCTGAGATGCTCCGATGCGACCGGACCGGCGCAGTGATTCCCGAGGATGGCCTGGAGGAGTAGGGCCCTGTCGACGGATGTATCGGCATCTGCGAATGCATTGCCCCGCAGAATCTCATCCACTGCGTGACTTGCCAGAACGGGATCCGTCAGACGGGACAGGATCTTTTGAAGCTGATGGCGTGCACGGAGCCGTTCCCCCCTGAGCCTCAGGATTTCCCTTTCGTCGCGCGTCCGTTCCAGGCGTGCAGCAGCCAGTCCGAGGGATCGGGATTCCTCGTGAAACGCCACGGCCTCGCGATCCTGCCCCAGCACGCGCAGAGTTGCTGCGTCCGCGTCCAGGACCACGATGTCGCCGTCCCGCAGAGTGTGTTCCCGCTCCCGCGTGTCACGCATGATTGACACGCTCATCTCGCATACTGTGCGCACCTCCTCTCGATATTCGAGAGTGCGATAGACGAGGGATGGAGAATCAGTCTCGGCCTGACTCCACTGCCCGGGAATAATGATAGCCGGCTTGCGGAACTGATTCGCGATCAGCCCGGCGTGACTCAGGATTCCGCCGCCGGTCGATACTATTCCTGCTGCGCGATACAGGAAGGCGGTATCGTCCGGGCGCAGGAACGCTGCGAAAAGGATTGTGCCGACGAAATCCTCCGGCAGCCTGCCCTTCGTGCCGAGAAGGGCTCTGCCTACGGCGCGCCCGGGCGACGCCCCGAGTCCCGCAACCCTGCGCTCCCCGGGCAAAGGGCCGCAGCGCCACGACTGATGCGTTTGCGCGAATCGCTCTCGAATGTCACGGGGCGTTTCGATCGGCTGCCCGAGCCCGGCAGGCTCGCGGCCCGTGAGGTAGCTCGCGCGGCGAAGGAGGAACGCCAACTCCGCCGCATCGCAGCTGTAATTCAGAACCCAGGCTTCGGTCTCTCCGGTCCTTCTCCGGCACAAGCAGCTGTCCCGTGCGAACAGCGCCTGGCGAATGATTCCTTCGGCATCACGCAACACGTACAGCGCGAGAGCTTCACCGAGAAGGGGAAGGGAAGCGCGCTGCACCTCATAGCCGTTCACCGTGCCTGTCGTGCGGAACCGGAGCGCCTTCTGAAGTGGTTCCACCAGCAATGCGACTTGCGAGGCTGCGAGCACGGCGGTGTCTTCCGATCCCAGGATCCGGACAAATACCTCCGCCTCGTGTTCGCGTTGGAATAGCGCCGGTGATTCACGGCTGTAGCCGTCGGTGGTTTTGACGAGCTCGCCGTGTTCAACCGCGCCGCGCAATGGAAGCAGGACAAGCCGATCGAACTCCGTCTGCCCGGATGCCGGGTGGATGCTCTCCTCAAGTGCAGGATCCGCATCGAGCCCCAGCTCCCTCAAAGATGTGCGCGCTCCTGATATCATGCCGGACGGCAGTGACATGGCATATCGACCGCTGTACGGCCCTGTACCGGACCAGACCACCTCCTGCTCTCCTTCCGGCCCCATCTCGATGGCCTCGAGGATGCCCTTGCGATCCGATGACAGGAAGCGACCGATCGGCAATACGCCCCAGCGCGCAAAGAAATCCGCCCAGGCCTGGGCGACGATTCGGCGCGCCTCGACCGGAAGGTCGAGGGAGCCGATGATCCAATCCAGGTCCATCAGCAAGGGCGCCAGCCGGAAAAGCGCCTCGGCTTTCGCGCAGATGTCCGCCAGGTCCAGCGCTCGCTCCTTGTCGTAGCGGGCATGAACACGGGTATTGTCGATGGAAACATCGAACTCCAGCCGGCGGAAGAAAAGCACGATGGCGTCGAGCGACAGGTTCGGATGAGCCGACATTTCATACTTGCTGACGCCGTAATACTCGAGGTCTATCATGCCGCCCTGGAGCGGCGGGCCGTAGTTGATCCGGAGGAACGCCGGATGGTTTCCGAAGGACAGGTAATAGTGGACCTCGTTTCCGTAGCAGAAAACCTTGACATCGGGCAGATTACGTTCGCCGGCGAGCACATGGCGGGCAAAGCCTTCCACGAGGGCTGCCACCGGATAAGGGATGCGGCCTCTGGATGATGCGTCCGATTCCTCGGGCTCGAAGTCCACATAGGCAATGCGCCTCAGCGCCTGACCTTCTCCACGGTGCGATGTCACGAGCAGGTCGACGGTCCGGTTTGTGCCGTGACCGGCTCCTACCAGTCGCATGCCCAGTCGAAGCCCTTGCTGGTGGAGGTAACGCTTCAGGCCGTGGAGCGTCCTGACGCCGCCCAGCGATCGCGGGTCCTCGAACATCTGGACGAGGCGGGTCAGTTCGGCCGAAAGCTGGGGACCCGGTGCTTCCCGGCGCAATTCGGATCGGATTCTCTCGCAGAGATCACGGTAGATACCGGGCAGGATCGAACATTCATCCGAATAGGTACGGAAGAGCACCACGAAATCTTCCACGAGCCGATCCATCGTCGTCAGGAGGCGTTCCACCTTCTCGTGCGTCAGGGGTGCGACATCGAGGATGTCGGCCAGCACGGCTGCGTGTGCCAGGTTGTAGGTGCGGAACCTGGCGACGGGATCGTCCGACTGACGCTGATCCGATCGTGATGCCGGCGATCCGCCATGAGCGACGAACAGATGAACGGCGGGTGAAAGTTCAGCCTGGGTGTGGTGTTTGACGAAAGCGGATTCCTCCGGCGACAGCATGAGCGGGAAGGCTTTTCCTGCACTCAGTGCAGTGCAGGTCCTGAATTGCAGCCCGAGATTCAGGCGCACCCAACCGAGCTCGGCTATCACCTTCTTGATCAGGGCCTCGCCGCAGGCGGCCTCGGCGCAGCGTAACGACGCGACGAGGAGCGGCAGCAGAGGTGGATCGAGCGTGAGCTGGAGCAGATCGAAGTGACTGGCGCCGGTGAATTCCAGGTATCTGCGAAGGAATGCGTGGTGCCCGGGGCTCAGTAGTCGCGCACACAGCTCAGCGGTGGGGCTCCGGTCCCCGAGGTCGAGGAGGCGCGCCGCGAGCCGCCGCAGGTTCTCATTCCCGCCGTCTGTGTACATGGCAAGCAGCGGGTCTGATGCCTGTTCGGGAGTTGTCGCCGCGCCGCGAAGAATAACGGCAATCTGCGCGAGGATCTCCGGCCTCCGCAGCCGGGAATCATCCGGCTCGATCCGCTCCGCAAAGCACATGGCCAGCCGGGTGCCGGCTGTGATGGCGCCATCCGTCACCAGCCGGGCTGTCAGGACGAGGGTGCGTTGCTGCAGATCCGGATCACGCGCCGCAAGCATGCCCTCGATCAGGGCAAGCGGGTCCGGGCAGCGCCCGGCCTCCTCTTCGAGAAGCCCGAAGACAATCGCCGCGAGCGCTCCCGAGTGCCTCCGAAGAAACGGCAGCAGCCTCGACAGGGTTTCGAGACATGCTTCAGGAGATTGGCGCGCCAGGTCGCCCCGCAGTCTTTCGCAGGCGGCTGCCACGCGTTCCGGCCGGCCGAAGATCACCGCAAATTCAGCCTCGATGTCTTCGAACGGCGTCGGGTCCTTCCGGCTGGTTCCCCCATCCTGCAGTTCCATGGGCCTCCGTTTGCCGGCTGAAGCGACAAGGATCACGGTCGGGATCATACCTTCGGGACAGTGAGACGTGCCTCCTCTCCCTCGCGTATCTCTCGTTCTACCTCAAACCTGATAGTCCCGAAGTGAGACAGATCAAGACGCGAGAGTCGCAGAGTCCCGCTGGTCACGGTGAGATGGAGCGCGATCCGATCACCCTCGGGTTTGATGTCAAAAGTCCCCCACGCATACCCGTTTGACCAGAAGTACCTTCCTGCGGTCGGTGTAAGGGTCAGGACCCTCGTGACCGCCGAGTAGTGGAAGCCTGAGAGTGCCAGCACAGCAGCCCAGCTCGCCATCGCGCGGGCATAATGATGACCGCATTCGGCTTCATCGAAGGGGCTGCGCTTGCGACCGTCGTAGCGATCGCGGATCTCGCGTACACACTGCAGCCCGGCTTCGGTCATCCCTTCGTAAAGCATCCCGACGGCCGCCGTGTACTCGAAGCCGGTCATCACCTCAGTAAAATACGGGAACGGATTCTCCGGCCTTCCCTTGGGATAGCTGGCCATCAGGAGGGCGGACTCGGTGCCGAGAGCGAACGCGCGCATGCAGTTGAAATGCTCTTCCAGGCTTGCGCGCGAGTTGTACTTGAGAATGCTCGTGAGCGTCCTTCTAACTTTCGCCGGGTCCAGCAGGTAGCCGAGGCCGCAGACGTGTGCCATATACTGGCCCACCAGCTGATCTACAAGGCAGCCTGAAGCCAGCTGATATTCCGGATGCGTCGGATCGCTGGCCCCCATTCCTACGAGGAGGTTGGGGGATACCTCGGACTTGTCCCGGGGAGGCCTGACCTGCTGCTCGTAGTACTCGCCGTTGAAGAGATTGGCGTCCATCCATACCCTCCCCTTCTCGAAGAGCGTCCTGCAGGTCGCGCTGAACTCGGCGTCACCGAGATAGCGTGCCATTTCCTCGGCGGCGCGCAGAGCCCCGAGGTACCACGCACCCATCTGGGGATTCGGGCCGTAATACTCGACATCCATGGTGTTGTGTTGGCAACCCTCCATCACTCCGTCCCGATCGGCGTCCCAGCCTCCCTTGATCCAGCAGAATTCCACCGCCTTCCGCACATTCGGCCACAGACGCCTGAGGGTATTGTCGTCTCCCGAGAGCTGCCATTCGCGGTACATCTTCATGATGCAACCCATCTGCCCGTCCGCGGCGGCTTTGCCGAACTCCTGGCTCCGGTCCAGCGGCAGGTTGACCCTGAAACTCATGAGGCCGTCGCTGCTGGTTGCGTGGCCGAACTCCACCTCCCTCATGGACACCGAAAGAGTGCCGAAAAGAAACGGTGTCGCCTGCTCGTAGTTCCAGACGTGGGTGCAGGAACCGTGGCAGCACCCCCTTGTGTTGCTGCAACCTTCCCAGCCGTAGAAGCGGCCGTCTGCTGTACGGAAGCATGTCTGTGTGCGCAGCGTGCTGAGATTGAAAAGGGCGGCTTCCTTCACCTCCGGCGGCAAGGAAGTTGCGCAGAAAGCCCCTATGAAGCCGACAGTCTTCTTCTCCAGGTCCGGGACCCGCGGCACTGATTTCCTGGCGACATCCCAGGCATCAGTATACTGCTGCGTGTAGTAGTTGCCCGTGAAATCCTCGTCACCGGGAGGATCGCTCCGCGGTGTCCACGAATATCGGTTGGGAAAGTGCCAGACCAGGAGGAAAGTCACCTGACGATGTCCGTTCGGCGGCAACTCGAAACCCACGGCGAGTGAGGCCACGGGGGTTTCGATGCCGCGCGATTCGCGATTCTCGAGCCTGCCGTCAGCGCTGAAGTCGTCCCAGAAATCGAGGATCGAGGAACCCCACTGCTCCTTTTTCCAGGAGGTCCTGTAGGTGATACCTTCTGCTGCGGTTGTGACGAGCGCCATGGATCCCCACTGCGGGGCTTTCTTGTGCACTCCTTCGGAATGCATGAAGATCCCGGCGATACCCTCCTCCTGCCGGTACTCGTTGCGGTTGGCCCTGGCACCTTCAAAGACCGTGTCGCCTTTCCAATCCCTTCCGGTCTCCGCCCCGTCCACGCCGATGAAGTTGGGGATGGTTCCACAGACGGAGACCGCCATCGCCTTGGAGGTCCGGTTGTAGACCTCGTAGGAGAGGACGGCGATCGGCAACCCGCTCGCGTCGGGATCGCACGGGACGAGGGGATTGAAGGCCTTTAAGTGCACATCCACGGGAACATCGGGGTCGGACAGGATCACGCGGCCGAGGGGATAGGCTGCTGCGAAAGAGCAGTTGCGGAACCGGGGGTAGTTCTCGTTGGCGACGGCACTGCCGTGGCTTCCCTCGTACTCGAAGTACTCGAGCGGGCCTTCGAGAATGCGACATGTCGCATTCTCCCCCGCAACTCTGGTATAGAGCGAAAAGAACGGCCCCGTCTCTCCGGTGGAAGGTACGAATCCTTTCGCCGGCCGGTTCATGATTTCCCAGTCGCGCAGGCTTCCTCTTCCCGAAAGTGATACCGTTCCGGTCCCGATGCCGCCGAGCGGCAGGGCGATACGCGCGAGGTGGTCCTGATCGTAGTATTTGAGAACCGGCCAACTCCTGTCGCCGAGGGCGCGGATTTCGTTTTCTCCCAGGGGTTGCTCCATGCAAGGGTTGTCGGCCGGAGTGACCGGGCGCGAATCGATCACCGCGGCAGCCGCACCGCCAAGGCCGATTGTCTTGACGAAGTTCCTGCGATCGATGCCGGGGCCGCAGCAGCCGGGTGTGCGGCAATCCGCTGCCGAAGCTCCGCTGCCGGCTCCCGGCGCCGAAGGAGAACTGATGTGTTTCCTCGTGGTCATACTCTTCTCCTCA
>JAFNAH010000491.1 GCA_017860075.1 Acidobacteriota bacterium
CGACTACAAGGTGTACCTCGAGCGCCTTTCAAAGCTGCCCCAGGCGCCCACGCTGATGATCGAGCACCTCCCCAACGCCGAGGAATACGACAAGGCACGGCAATTCATTTTCGAGGTCGGCAAGGCCAACGGCATAGGCTTTGGCTAGCTCAGGGCGCCGCGTTCCACGACGTTGCCTGCAGTTGGGAGCGAACCTGTTTCGAAAATAGAACTGAGACCACAACCCGTCGGGGTCGGAATCGACATCGGTATCGCAATCGCAGTCGGCGATCGTGAGTGGCACGCTCAGGTTATGCCTTGCCACAAACACTGATAGCGATCGCGACTGCGGTCCCGATTCCGACGCCGATACCGACAACAAAAGCAGCACCGCCGTTTTCATGCGTCGCAGGGTGCGCCACAGACGCATGAGAGGCTGTCATGAAGATGCCGGTCCTGCTATGGAGCGTTTTGACGATGGCGACACCCATGGTGGCACAGAACGAACAGTTGGAAGAGTACCGGGGCAGGACGGTTCTGGTCTTTTCCCCGCACCCGGACGACGACACCTTCGCTGTGGGCGGAACCTTGGCACTGCTGGCGGGACGCGGGAACAGGGTGATCATCGCCATTTACACGAACGACAACAAGGGAAGCTACGACCAGGAGATGACATCGGAGAAGCTTGCCCGGATAAGGAAGGCGGAAGAGGAAGCCGCCTGTGCGGTGCTCGGCATTCCCCGGGAGAACGTGTTGTGGATGGGGTATGACGACGGAGAACTGGAGTATGCCCCGCCCAAGGCGCTGTGCGGCCATGCCACACGGATTATCCGCCAGTACCGGCCGGATGCAGTCCTGAGCGTGGACCCGGGTGAGTGGTATGAGCGCTGGCACAAGAGCGACCACCGGATGGCGGCTTTCAACACGATCGATGCCGCCAGGGCGGCGGAGTTCCACCTCTACTACCCGGAACACCTGCTCGTCGACAAGCTGCAGCCTTACAGGGTGCCCAACCTCTTCTTCTATTACGCGACGACGCGGGATGCGAACTGCTTCGTCAACATCGATCCGGTCTTCGAAAAGAAGGTCGAGGCCGCATCAAAACACGTGAGCCAGTTCGAACCGGCCATTTCAAAGTATCGTCCGGACTGGGATGCGGACACACTCGCGAAACTCAAGGAAGAGTTCCGGGCTCAGCACGAGAAAAGAGACGGGCACTACGTAGAGGGGTACCGCTACGCCACAGGTTTCAACCAGCAGTGAGATCCCGTCTCTCCCAACCCGCAAATGGGATCCCCCGCAAGGTGCCTCTAAGGATAGACGTCGCTTTCTCCGATCAAGATGTGTTACGCTCAGCACCGAGAAAGTGTGCCCTGGGTGTATGCGCAGCGGGGTTTGGTGCCGGCAGCCGGCTTTGAGTTCCCGGCTGAGGTGTGCGCGGGAAGATGCCCGTCGCCGCAGTGCCTGAACCCGGGAGTCTGGCAGAACGTCTAATTTATTTAGGGGAGAGCTGTGGAGTTGCGCCCGGGCAACCCCCGGCCGCGGTGAGAGATGAATCCAGGGCGTCTGACGAAACTCATCCTGGCATTCTGGCTTGGCGCGGCCGTGCCTCACCCTGCAAGGGCGAACGGCCTGGTAGGCGCAATTCCCACTGTCAATTTCCGTCTCGAACGTGTTGCCGTGCCGGGCCGGGCGGCGCGGAGCTGATAACGTTGTTCGGCCGGCAGGCCGGCGGCGCCACGGGAGGCGAGCGGCAGAGCGAGATCCCGGTTTTGAGTGTCTTGCGGGATAACCTGGGCGATTCCGACCCGGCGAACGACCGCTTCCGACAGGTCTGGGTGTATTCCCATACCAAGTCTTCGCTTTGGCAGAAGTTCTCGGCCGCTCTCCCCTTCTTCTATCTTTCCACGTCGAAGAACCGCGAAGCCGATAATGGAGTGCCGGCTCCGCTGCTGGATCTGGGGAATCCACGCAAGGGTACATGGCGAAACCTGACCGAGGTCGCGCTGCAGGCTCAGATCTTTGACGGGGTCGGAATGCCTCTCAGATTGACGACGCGCAGTTATCGCGGCAACGTCGGAGACTACCGTGAGCTGCATCTCTGGCAGGCTGCGACGGCACTTTCGGCCGCGGAATCTGCCATAGGCCAGGACAAGTCCGCTGGCGATATGGAAGTTCCGGTCCTGGGCGCACGCCTGGTTCTGGCTACCCGTCCGCTCGGCGGGTTCGTGAGCGAAAGATACCTGCAAGTGGCCTGGGACAAGCAGAACCACCAGTCCAGCCTGAACAGGGGGCACAATTGGGAGTTGGTGCGCCAGAAGGCCGAAGAGAACCACCTGCGCTTTCAACCCCTCTCGCTCGCAGGACAGAAAGACAACTTCGCTTTGCTCTGGATGGGGCCGCCCCCGCCCTTGACGGCTGCCCCGAAGAGCTTCGACGGGAAGTTCCTTGGTATCTCCAATCCGTTTGCGCAGGCGAGTTCATGCAGATCTGGGGCTTACACGCAGACCTGGTACATCGACGGCGAGGGGAACAGGGTGGCGGAGGACACGCCGGGTGCCAGCGCGGTTCCGATGAAGCCCCTCGCACTCTATGCCCTGGATCATCCCCGCGTGCCCCTGCTGCTTGTGGATTTCTGCAGCCCCCACCGCCCGGGAACGGGCGAGAGAGTGAGACGGTTCGCGGTCGATCTCACGGTAAGTGTCCTGGGGCTGACGAGCCTCAGCAGCTGGCAGTACATGCTGGCAAAATCCTCGTTCATGTTCGTCCGCAGACGGCACGGGGCACCCCTGGATCGATCTGCCAGGACGCGCACCTATGCCCAGTTGCGGTACTCGCTCAAGCTGGACAATTCCCTGGATCCTGAGCTCCGGAACGAACTGGAACGCAACCTGGGAGTCCTGGGCCTCAACCCCCTGGGTGTAGGTCTCAGCAGCGAGATAGATACCGCCGGCCGGCAGCACGCGGCACTGGTCAGGTGGGCAGAATCGCCGGAAGGCCTGACGCGGAACGTGGAGAAGGACCGTTCGCGCGAACTCGCCGCATTGAAGCATTCGCGAGGCATGCGCATGCTGTTCAGGCTGGCTCAGATCGGTACCCTCGGACTGTATGCTCACGGGGATGATCTGAAGAGAGACGGGTTGGAGACACTCGACCTTCAACGCCGTTTCGCCTACCAGAAGAAATTCCTCGAACGTGTGCTCGCATCCGGTCCGCAGCCGGAGGTTGCCTGGAACTCCGAGGAAGTCGGCCGGTCGTTGAATGCCGTGTCCGAGATCGGCCTTCAGGGCCCCAAGGTCCGACCAAACGCCGTGAAGCTCCTCTCAGCCGTCATGCGGGAGACGGACGACGAAATGATCCGCAAGCAGTGCGAGGCAGGCCTCCAGAAGCTGGGCGCCGCGACGCATGCCAACCTGGCTTCCCTGCGCGGCGTCTTCCGTTCGGATGTGGGATCCTCCTCGATGGAATTCAGGAGTCATCTCCCCGGCGCCAAATGAACCGGCTGTCCGTTCGACCCGCCGTATTTCTCCTCCTGGCGATCTTCGCCTCCATCGAGTCCGCAGGCGCGGCGCCGGTGCGTCTCGTGGTGATCAAGGTCGACGGGCTCCCCGGAAGCGTGGTCGAGCGGTGCCTGCAGGAAATTGACCCGGCGACAGGCAAAAGCGCTCTCCCCTGGATCAAGCGCCTGTTCGTGGAACGGGGCGCTTGGGTCCGCAACTTCTACGTGCGCGGCATCAGCGTTTCCACTCCTTCCTGGTCAATGCTCGACACGGGCAGGCACATGGCAATTCGCGGCAATGCTGAGTACGACCGATACACCGGGCACGTATACGATTACCTGAACTTCTTTCCGTTTTACCTTAACTATGCCCGGTCGCGGCGGGTTGACATGCCTGGCGTGGAGGTTTTGGACGAGGTGGGCATCCCCCTGCTGCTGGACAGCTACGGCTTTACCGAACGCTACCAGGGATTTCAACTCTACCAGCGGGGAGTCCGCTGGAGGACGCTTCAAAACAGCTTCACCCGGCGCTTCTCGACGCGGAGCCCGGGTGAGCTCTTCAATGAGTGGATGACGGGTTTTGAAGCCACGCGCATGGTATCTGAAGAGCTGGAGAGAGAGCTCCTCGCGAAGCTGCAGGATGAACACGTGCTCTACCTGGATTACTTCACCGGCGACTATGACCACACTTCCCACCTGAGCAACGAGAATCGCGATCAACTCAGGGATGTGGTGCAACTGGACAACCTTGTGGGCAGGATCGGGCGCGCCATCCAGACGAGCCCGCTGGCAGACCGCACTGTGTTCGTTCT
>JAFNAH010000492.1 GCA_017860075.1 Acidobacteriota bacterium
GGGAGCATTTCCGGCGCCTGCCCGGCTACCCGCTAAGCAATGGGTCGCCGCTCGATTTACCCTGCGAATTCCTGATATTCTCATCCCATGGCAGCCCCGGATAGATCCGAAATTGCAGTGGCGATTGCCAGGGCGCTTGGAGGAGAACGCCCTCTATCCCTGGAGGATCTCCCTTTTCCGGCTGAGGCGCTCGTCCTGGTCCTGGCTCCGCATCCCGATGACTTCGACGCTGTCGCCGTGACACTTCGATTCTTCAGAGACAGGGGAAACGCAATCCGCCTGAGTGTGATGAGCCCGTCATCCAGCGGGGTCGAGGACGGCTTCTGTTTTCCGCCTACCCGCGAAAACAAGGCGTTGACGCGCGAAGAGGAGCAGCGGACAAGCTGCAGGATCTTCGGCTTGCCGGGCGGGCGACTCGAGTTCCTGCGCCTCCGCGAGGACACGTCCGGTCATCTGCTCGACTGCCCGGAGAACTACGCCGGCCTCAGCCTGCATCTTCAGGAAGTCCGGCCGGATGTCGTCCTGATGCCGCACGGGAACGACACCAATGCCGGACATCGCGCCGCATTCCGGATGCTGCGGCGTTTCGCGCGGCAGGCAGATCGCCCGGTCGCGGTGCTCCTCAACCGGGATCCAAAGACCGTTGAGATGAAGCCGGATCTGTTCACCGTGTTCGGTGAGGAGGACGCACGCTGGAAAGCCGGGCTGCTGCGGTGTCACCTGTCGCAGCACCAGCGGAACTTGAATACACGGGGATTCGGTCTGGATGAGCGAATTCTGCGAGTCAACCGCGAGGCGGCCGCGCTGCTCCCCGGACATCCCCGGTATGCCGAGGTCTTCGAGGTCTGGATTCCGGGAAGCGGGGAGTGCCAGGCTGCGCCGGAAGGGTGAGGTTCCGGCCTGCCTCACGCAGCGAGGCGAATCAGACCCACCTCCGGGGTCGGAAACGGGATCGGCATCGACGGGAATGAAACTCTATCCTGAGGTCCATCGGCTGATCATGATTTCGAATGCCGATACCGATTGCGACCCCGATGCCGACGCCGACAACGAGAATCCTTCGCGTTGAACAACGAAGTTCACGCTGCCTGCTGTCTGCCCGAGTTACGACAGCTTCCAGCCCTGGCGGTACTCGCGAGTCAGGAACTCATTCGCTTTCTCAGGGCTCGTGACACGCATGTTTGCGCCGTCGTAGAAAATCTTCGAGGCGGCGCGCAAAGACACGACTCCGAGCAGCATGACCTCGGTCAGTCGTGACGCATACTCGAAGGGCGAGCTAGCCTGTGCCTTCCCTTTCACCGCGTTCACCCAGTTCATCTCATGGCTGGTGGTGATACGCGGCAGCTTCTCCGGCGGCGTACCGTAAGACTCGTGTAGCGATTTTGGAAGCAGCCGGGGATTGGCGCCATATGTTTCCTGCAGCATCTTACCCTTGCTGCCGACATACATGATCCCGCCTCCGGGATTCAGCTTCTCGTCCTCACCCAGTTCCTCCGGTTTCGGAGGCAGCAGGCCGCCGTCGTACCAGGTCAGCTTGACCGGCGGCATGCTGCCGCGCGCCGGGAACTCGTAGTAAGTCGTGGTTGCGTGCGGGTAACAGACGCCGTTGAACGGAGTCGAGATGGTCTCAACGGTCGTCGGGTAGCCCAGGTCCAGCGCCCAGAACGGGTGATCGACAAGGTGAGCGCCCATGTCGCCGAGCGCGCCCTGGCCCCAGTCCACCCATCCGCGCCAGTTGAACGGGTGGTAGATCGGGTGGTATTCAACCACGGGAGCCACTCCGAGAAAGAGGTCCCAGGAGAGCTGATCGGGCACCGGGTAATTACCGGCAAGGGCTGCGGCGAGCCGCTGCGTCACACCCCGCCCGTCCCAGCGCAACTGGTCAGCCGGAACGGAGAGCGGTTCCGGGCGGGGTATGCCCTGCGGCCAGAAGCCCAGAGGCCTGTTCGTCCAGACGTGAACCTCACGAACTTCTCCGATCGCGCCCGCCATGATGTACTCGACACCCTTGCGCGCGTCGTCGAGGGAGTGTCCCTGGTTGCCATTCTGGGTAACGATCTTCTTGTCGGCCGCCTTCCTGGCCAGGTGGCGTGCCTCGAAGACCGACCAGCACAAAGGCTTCTGGACGTAGACGGCCTTGCCGAGATCCATTGCTGCCGACGCTATGATCGCGTGCATGTGATCCGGCGTCGCGATGATGAGGGCATCGATGTCCTTCTGCTGGTCCAGCATCTGGCGATAGTCCTGAAACCGCTTCGCCTTCTGCAGCCCCTCTGACAGATGCTGCCCTTCTGCCACCAACCGGGCGCGCTCTTCTTCCGTCGGCGCCGGGGCGCCCGGGCGGCTTCGCCCCGTGGGGGGCTGCTTGATCAACCGGTCGACCGCCTTGCCCGCGTAGTCCCAATCCACATCGCAGATCGCGACGATGTTCTCGCTTGCCACGGCTCGCGTGTTGCTGGCGCCCATGCCGCCTACGCCGACCACGGCGATGTTGAGCAGGTCGCTCGGCGGCGTAAATCCGCGACCGAGAACACTTCGAGGGAGGATCGTGATCCCCGCCCCTGCCGCTGCGGCTGCAGTTACGAACTCCCGCCTCGAGACCACCTTGCGTGCCTCCGTCGTCGGGTTGATGCCCTCTCGTTCACTCATCGCTTCCCCTTTCATTCACAAGTGCAATCTATGACCGCCCCCACAGGCTGTGATTCTTTGAGGCCTTTGAGCCTTCGAGGTGAGTTCTTGAGGCTCACCTCAAAGCCTCAAAGAGCTCGAAGGATCTCTAAGGTGTCGTCTATTTTCGGAAGAGCCACCTCTCTTCGCCGGAAGATACTGCTGCACCCGCGGTTGGCATTGCGAAGAAGAAGTGACGGTCCCAATGTCACCATGCGAGCGCGTAGTTGTCGCCGCGCGGATCCGCGCCTGCACTCAAGAGGCCGGTCTCCGGATCAATTACGATCGCGGATGTGGCACCGAGGGTCGCACGGTTTCAGGAATACGGGATTCCACGGACATCTCGCCCGGGTACATGGTGTGCGGAAAATCGGAAGCCGGGAAACTGGTGGTGCTCCAACGCGCTGCCTCGATGGCCTGCTGGATGTTCATGCCGAACTCGACGCAGTTCAGAAAAGTCTGCAGGATGCGCATCGGCTGATCGTCGCCTCCCGGACTGCCTACACCCATGAACGGCTTGCCGTCCTTCATCACGATGGTTGGGGTGAGCGTGCTGCGCGGGCGTTTGCCGGGCACGAGGGCGTTCGCGTGGTCGGGATCGAGCTCGTAATAGTCCCCGCGGCAGTTCAGGATGAAACCGAGGTCGCCAATCACCACACCCGTGCCGAAAGCCGAGTGCAGGCTCGGGATGAGCGCGACCATATTCCGATCCTTGTCCACGAGGAAGATCGCACT
>JAFNAH010000493.1 GCA_017860075.1 Acidobacteriota bacterium
GCATGGCCCCGAACCAGTGCAACTGTTGCTCGATAGCCTGGGCCAGAAGCATCTCAGACCCGTAAATAACCTTGCAGCCACGTCGCGATGCTTCCTTCAAGAGCCGGGTCTCTCTCGGATTGTAGACGAGGTCGTACACACATTCGCCCGTGAGCCATTCCTCCGGAACCGGCGATTCATCGACCTTGGGGTACGTCCCCACCGGGGTGCTGTTCACCAGCAGGTCCCAGCGGGCGGTCTGCAAATCCCCCCAGTTCGCGCTCCGTGTGCCAAACCGTCTCGCGAGCGCCTCCGCCTTCGCCGGGTCCCTGGCAACGACACAGACATCGGCCCCCTGGGATACCAGACCATACGTTACCGCACGCGCGGCTCCACCGGCACCCAAAACAACTGCCCGCAGCCTTGCCGGGTCAGCCCGTCGACGCAAGGGCTTCAGAAAACCGGCGATATCGGTATTCTCTCCGTGCCACGCTCCGTTCTTCCTGAGCAACGTGTTTACGGCTCCGGACTGGTCCGCCTCCACAGAGAGACTGGATGTGCAGGCGCGGACGCTCTCCTTGAACGGGATGGTTACGCTCGCCCCCTCGACCCGGACTCCTCCACAAAAAAGCGCAAAATCGTCGATGCCGTCAGCCTCCAGCGGGATATAGACGGCATCCCTCCGGCACGCCGCGAATGCCGAATTGTGAATCCTTGGCGAAAGAGAGTGTATCTGGTCGGCAGGCACCTGACCATCGGCGGTCGGCGTGCCGTCGGGAAGGCTGGCGAAGCTCATCCAGGAACCCCAGACGGGCGCCAGCACCCGACTGGGCACTCCCCGGGGTCCCATCGCCAGGGCGCAGAGATCTATCCCGTGTGAAGCGGCGTGGGCAAGAGCGGAGGCGATGGTGAGATTGTCGGAAAGCCGGTTGGCCTTCGTGGCAACCTTGAGGATCCCGGCCCCCGCGGCGGCCATTTCAGCGACTTTCGAGACAAGGGAGGCCGGCGTCTCGTCGAAATTGTGATAGGACAGGATTACCCTGGCAGGCTCAATCCCGTTCAGGACAGTCGTGTACGAGGCGGAGAATTCAACATCGACCCAGTCGGCGCCGTGCTTCGCAGCTTTGAGCAGGGTGTCCAGCCGTTCTTGCTCGGTGCCCGCGTAGTCACCCCCTTCCTTCCGGGAACGCAGTGTGAACAGGACGGGGCAGGGCTTGTTCCGAAGCAGGCGAGACACGTCAAGATCCCGGATAAAGTCAGCCCTGATCTCGACGATGTCGGCCCACTCCGCAGCTCGACCGGCAGCGCGCAGGGCACCCTCGCTTGTCGCCTCCCGAACCGCTACACATATACGAATAGCCACCGCACTTCCCCGCTTCGATCTCGCATGCGTAATGGAATCTGAATATTACAGACAGAATCGGGTCGATACCATCGCTTTTTGGCTGGCGTCAGCCAGATCGGCGGCCCTCCATCCAGTCGGGTAATCGCTGTCGGGATCGGTATCGGGGCCGGCGTCGGGATCGACCGCGGTCCAGCCTGAATGCCAAGGTCCGTCGGCCAAGGGTGATTTCGATCAGCGATGCCGATCGCGACTCCGATTCCGACCCGATATAAAGCGCCAGATCGACTGCCAGCCCGCGAAAGCATTGCGATGGCAGAACGGACCTACTTCGGGATCGAACGGGTCGGGCCGTTCAAAGTCGGCCTTCGGCCGGGACTGACCAGGGTGGCGCGGGTAATGGCACTGTCGCCGTAGCGGCGTGTGATGTCATCCACAGCCGCGGCGAGTCGGCGGTCCTTCTGCTCCGGCTGATCAAAGAGAGCAAGCTGGCCCGCCCTCTCCGACTCCAGGTTGCTGCCGTAGATCCCTATCAGCCTGACGGCCACGCCGCGGCGTATCAAACGGCGCACCATATTCCAGGCCTGGGGAAAGATCTCTTCCGAGGTGTCGGCCGCGACAGACAGGGTCTTGCGACGGGTATAGGTGGAAAAATCCGCCTCGCGGAACTTGATCGCAATCGTCCGCGCCCGCGCATGATTTGCACGCAGTCGCTGGGCAACCTTCTCCGCCAGCCAGAGCAGCGTGTCATGCAGGAGACGCTCGTCCTCGGTGTCCTTTTCAAAAGTCGTTTCGTGACCGATCGACTTGTATCCTTCCTCGGGCGCAACGGGGCGGTCGTCCATCCCCCGGGATAACTCCCAAAGGTGCTCGCCCCCTTTCCCGAAGCGGTCGACAAGATACCTGCGGTCAAGGGCGGCGATCTGGCCGATGCGCTGCAGGCCGATGTCCTTCAAAAGCGCGGCCGTCTTCCCGCCGACTCCCCAGAGGCGACTGACGGGGAGTGGCGCAAGGAATTCCGCCTCCCGGCCAGGTTCCACCACCACCAGACCGTCAGGCTTCCGAAGGTCGGATGCAACCTTCGCTACGAACTTGTTGGCCGCCACGCCCACCGAGGCGGTAAGCCTCTGATCGCTGCGTATCCTGTTCTTGATTTTGCGGGCGATCGAGGCGCCGTCGCCGAAAAGCCGCCGGCTGCCGGTCACATCCAGGAACGCTTCATCGATGCTGACCTGTTCCACCAGGTCGGAAAAATCGAGCAGAATGCGCATCACACACTCTGACGCGCGAGCGTACTTGGGCATGTCCGGCTGAACGTAGATACCCTGCGGACACATCCTCCAGGCCTGGGAGATCGGTTGCGCCGAATGGACTCCGAATTTCCTGGCCTCGTAGGAACAGGTAGCCACAATGCCCCGGCCCTTGCCGCCCTTCGGATCCGACCCCACGATGAGCGGCTTGCCCCGCAATTCCGGATGGCTCCGCTCTTCAACCGAGGCATAAAACGCATCCATGTCGACGTGCAGGATGGTTCGGGCCATGGTCCGCTTCTCCGTTACACGGTCGTCACACCGTGATGACGCTGTCAGCCTCGAGGGTGAGTCCGACGATGTCTCTCATGGTGCCTCTTTCTCCCACCGCTACCTTCGTCTCGAGTCCATAGTACTCGAGGCAGCTGGTGCATGTAACGATGCGCACGCCCATTCTTGCGAGCAATTGCAGGGAGAAAAGGACCGGTGAGCCCTCGCACGTGAGCCTGACTCCGCCGGTGTAGAAGCAAATCGCGTCCGGCTTTGGCGACAGGCCTTCCAGGGTGTGCAGGAACTTGTCGAGCATCTCGCGTCCGAACTGCGTGTCTGCGGGCGCTACACTGCCCAGGCCGTCCTGTCGCACGATCACCACGATCTTCCTGCCCAT
>JAFNAH010000494.1 GCA_017860075.1 Acidobacteriota bacterium
ATTCGGGCTTTCAGCCCTCCTTCGTCTATGGGTACAATTCCTGGGGCTTCGCCCCAGGCTGATATGGGGCGGGCCTTCGGCTCTCAAAACCGTAATCGAATCAGCATATAGAGCGCTGAAAGCGCGTGCTTATACCAGCCTGGGGCGAAGCCCCAGATTTACATCCGGTCACACGAGCCAAGGGCTGAAGGCCCGCTCCATAAAGTCAGAGGCGGCCTCGTTAGACCGGATCCGGGCTATTGAACTTGCAGCCAAAGGTCCGGTCTGACAGACCGGACCTACTGGCACCTCAGCGAGTCATGGACATCTCTGTAGTCATTCCGACCTGGAGAGGCAGACATCTCCTGGAAGCCTACCTTCCGTCGGTATTCGACGCCTGTGACCGTTTCCATGATCTGAGCGGAGCCAGGACCGAAATCGTTATCGTCGAGGATGCGGGCGGGGACGACACTGTGCAGTGGGTCCGTTCTCAACTCGGCAACCGCGCGCGCCTCATCGAACACGACCGCAACCGCGGTTTCTCCGAAACCTGCCAGACCGGATTCGAGAGTGCCTGCTATCCAGTCGTCCTGCTTCTGAACAACGACGTGAGGCTGCACCGTGACTGCGTCGCACCCATGATTGAGCATTTCGAGGATCCGGGAGTCTTTGCCGTAACCGGTAAGATTTTCAGCCAGGATGAAAAGCTGTTCTGGAACGGGGGCAAAGTGGCGCGCTTCCGGCGCGGGATGTGGAGCACGTACGAAAACTACGACGTGATCCCCGGAGCTGCAACCGGCCTGCAGCTGCTTTCGTTCACGGCCGTCGGCGCCTTTTCTGCCTTCGATCGCAGCAAGTTCCTCGAAGTCGGAGGTTTCGATCCGCTTGCCATCATGGTGGAGGACGTGGAAGTTTCCTATCGCGCATGGAAGCGTGGCTGGTGTATCAAGTATGAGCCGCGCAGCGTCGCCTACCACGACGCAAGCCGGACAATGGACCGCCGCTACAGGCGCCGGACGCTCGACAAGATGTCAAGGAGGAGCCGGCTCCTCATGCACTGGATGCTCCTTCATGATCCGGGCATGTTCAGCAGCCACCTACTGTCAATAACAGGCAGGCTGCTGGTGAGCTGGCTGATCCTGGACTGGCGGTTCTATTGGGCAGTTTTCACTGGCCTGGGGTCGCTCCCGTCGATCCTGCGCAAGCGCCGGTCGACGCGACGGACGATGCGAACTACGGATAGAGAGCTGCGCGAACTGCTCAACAGATTCTATCGCGAGTCGCCAATCATCCTTCGACAGGCCGGCAGGCCATAGTCGGGTGAATGAAGATGCCAGGAATCTCGGCCACGGTCATCACGTTCAACGAGGAAGCGAACATCGCCGGGGCTCTCGAATCGGTCCGATGGGCCGACGAGGTCGTCGTAGTCGATTCCGGCAGCACGGACGCAACGCTGGAAATATGCCGGAAATACGGAATAGTGCCCCATACCAGAGCCTGGACGGGATATGTCGACCAGAAGAACTATGCGGTCGAGAAAGCGGCGAACGATTGGATCTTCTCCCTCGATGCGGACGAGCGGGCGAGCGCGGCGCTCCAGCAGGAGATAGCGGGCCTGCTCGGCAGCGGTCCCCGGCATCCGGGATATCGTATCCCCCGCGTCGCCTATTTCATGGGCCGCTGGATTCGCCACGGAGACTGGTACCCGGACTACCAGTTGCGGCTTTTTGACCGCAGGCGCGGCAGGTGGCAGGGCGGTCGTGTTCACGAATCCGTTCGTCTGGACCAGGAACCAGGCTTCCTGAAGGGAGAGATCCACCACTTCACCTACCGCGACCTTTCCGCGTACCTGCGCCGGTTGGAAAGTTACTCTACCCTGGCAGCGGCGGACTACCACCAGAGGGGAAAGGTCTCGACTCCGCTCAGAATGCTTCTGAACCCGACCGCCACTTTCTTCAAGACATACCTCTTGAAGCGCGGGTTCCTGGATGGTGCGCCCGGTTTTGTCGTGGCGGTGATGGGTGCGGTGTCGGTTTTCTTCAAGTATGCGAAGCTGTACGAACTAAGGGGCCGACGGCGAAGCATGGAGGAGACAACTTCGCCCGAGTCATGACGGCGGCCCTGGGTGCCTCATTTGAGAGAACGGATGGTGTCAGAATGAAAGGCATAGTGCTGGCGGGCGGGCTTGGTTCCCGCCTCTATCCCCTGACGAAGGTAACCAATAAACACCTGCTGCCCATCTACCATAAACCGATGATCTACTATCCCATCGAGACGCTTGTCGAGGCGGGCATACGGGATATCATGATCGTTACGGGGGGCAGGAACGCCGGCGATTTCCTGCGTCTTCTCGGGAACGGCCGTGGGTTCGGGCTTGATCATATCCACTATACTTATCAGGAAGGCGAAGGTGGAATCGCGGCAGCGCTCGCGCTGGCGGAGTTCTTCGCCGACGGCCAGCCAATCTGCGTGATCCTGGGAGACAACATCATCGAGCAGTCCATCGCACGTTATGTTGAGAACTTCAGGAACCAGCAGACCGGAGCCCGGATCCTGTTGAAGGAGGTTGACGACCCGCAGCGATTCGGAGTTCCGCAAATACGGGGCGACCGGATCGTACGGATCGACGAGAAACCCGAAGTCCCGGCATCGAGGTACGCTGTGACCGGCATATATATGTACGATGCCGACGTCTTCGAATTCGTCAAAGGGCTCAAGAATATAGAATTTAGAAGTTAGGATTTAGAATTCTGTATCTGCAACCTCCGCTGTCTCATTCTAAATTCTACATTCTAAATTCTGACCCATGACCCGAGGGATGGCCTCCCTGGTAGAAAGGAAACCAAGACGTGAGACTGCTGGTGACCGGCGGCGCAGGTTTCATCGGCTCGAGCTTTATCCGACTGATCCTCCAGTGGCATCCTGAATACGAGGTTGTCAACCTGGACAAGCTGACATACTCATGGAGGAAATCCTGGGCCAAGGCGTGGACGCCGTCGTCAATTTTGCCGCCGAATCTCATGTCGACCGCAGCATTCTCGACTCTTCGGAATTCGTCCGCACTAACGTGCAAGGCACCCTGAATCTGCTCGAATGCTCACGCAGGCGCAGGGTCAGCCGCTTCGTCCAGATCTCGACCGACGAGGTTTACGGCAGCCTCGGGCCTGCCGGTTCGTTTTGCGAATCGAGCCCGCTCGCGCCCAACAGCCCCTACGCCGCAAGCAAAGCGGCTGCCGACCTCCTGGTTCGAAGCTACCATCGAACTTACGGCCTTCCGGCAATCGTGACACGTTGCTCGAACAATTACGGCCCCTTCCAGTTTCCTGAGAAGCTGATACCACTATTCATCACCAACGCCCTCGCCGATCTGTCGCTGCCGATTTACGGCGACGGCCTGTATGTCAGGGACTGGATTCATGTCCGGGATCACTGTTCCGCGATCGATCGGGTGCTTCACGACGGGCGCCCCGGAGAGATCTACAATATCGGGGCAAGGCATGAGATGCCCAATATCGAGATCGCGCGCCTGATCCTGAGGACCCTGGGCAAGGGAGAGGGCCTGATGAAGCATGTCGAAGACCGGCCAGGCCACGACAGGCGGTATGCCATCGACCCATCCAAGCTGGAGCGCGAACTCGGGTGGAGCCCCAAGGTCCCGTTCGAGGATGGTCTGGCGGAAACTATACGCTGGTATCAGGAGAGCCCGTCCTGGGTGGAGCATGTGCGAAGCGGCGAGTATGTGACATACTTTGATCGCATGTACCGCCAGCGTCAACGCACACTCGGGGAGCTCTAGCGCTGGCCGTCACACAAACAGGAAGACATCAAAACAGGATGAGAATCGTTATCGTCGGGGCACGGGGAATGCTCGGCACGGACTTGATGCGCGCATTCGGCGGCAGGGGCGAACTCACGGGCCTGGACATCGAGGAATTGGACATCACCGACGAGGCCAGGTGCCGCGCGTGCATCGGCGCGCTCAGCCCGGACTTGGTGATCAACGCGGCTGCCATGACCCGCGTCGACGATTGTGAATCGCACGCGGAAGAGGCTTTCCGTGTGAACGGGGTGGGAGCCGGGAACGTGGCGGCTGCCGCCTCGGAGTCGGGCGCCCGCCTGGTTCATTACAGCACCGACTACGTTTTCGATGGCCGCAAACAGGGACCTTACGTAGAGGAA
>JAFNAH010000495.1 GCA_017860075.1 Acidobacteriota bacterium
TTTCGACCGTTCCTGGAGCAGAAGGCATGCGACGTGATCATGTGGGACGCAACCTGGTGCGGCGGAGTGTCGGAGGCCAGGAAGATTTCGGACATGGCGGACACCTACATGATACCCACGTCCCCTCATACCTGCGGCGGGCCGCTGCTGTATTTCTGTTCCATACATCTTTGCACGGCAATCTCGAACTTCCTGATCATGGAAAGCAACTACTGGAAGTACGCGCACCAGTTCCCGCACTTCGTAAACAACGTGCCCGTGCCGGAACAAGGACAGGTGAGGCCGCCGGAACTGCCGGGCATCGGAGCTGAGATAAGGCCGGAGTTGTTCAAGAACGGCGACGCCATCGTTGTCGCGGTCTCAAAGTCGTAGGCAGCGCCGCTCTCACAAGGGAGGTCATATGAGAAGCACGAGCGTCTTGCGCAGTGTGTTTGCCATTCTTGCAGCAGGGCTGTGGGTGGCAATCCTGGCCAAGGATTTCTGGCAGGAGAAGCCGTTCACCCAGTGGAGCGAGAGTGAAGCGCTTATACTGGTCTCCAATTCCCCCTGGGCCAAGACCCTCAACGTCCCGGGAGACTACGGCGGTGCTTTCGTGCCCCGATTCGTCAGCGGCGGCGGCCCCGGGGCTTCCCAGGCGCCCAGCCTCAGCACAACCCAGGGTCATGGCGGCGAAAATTCCACGCCGCTCTACATCCGCTGGTATTCCTCCACCAAAACACGGCAGGCCATCGCGAGACTGAGCGTGTTGCGGAAGCTCTCATCCGAGGAGGCGGTGCAACGTTTCTTAGAGCAGCCGATGCCGGACCTGCTGCTTGCGATTAGCGGTCCCGTCATGGAACCTTTCGAGAAGAAGAGCCTTCAGGATCTGAAGCCGGTCACTTTCCTGCTTTCCAGGAATGACAAGAACAAGAAGATCGAACTCAAAGACTATCAATCCCCGAAGCAGACACAGGACGGGTCCGCGTTGTACATCTTTCCGCGTCTCCTGAACGATGCTCCCTGCCTGGGCTTGGCTGACGACGAGGCGATTTTTGTGTCGGAACTGGGCAAGCTGAAGATCCGCGCGGTCTTCAAACTGGCCCGGATGGTGGTTGACGGCAAACTGGATATGTAGAACAAGCAGAGAGGCTCGGACCATGAACAGGCATAACGATCGCAGCAAGTTGGAGGTTGCACCTGAGGCCCCCCGGCGAGCCTGCTGCACCGGCTCGCATTCCGAAGCAGGTCAGGGCATTACCAGACGCTTGTTTCTCCAGAGTATGGGCACCGCGAGCATTGCGCTGACCGAATCACGGCCGACCGAGCCGCAGTCACCGACGGCGAAACCGGCCAGCGCCCCACCGCGGCCGTTTCCGCGCGGCGCCGCGCTCCGCGTCAAACCGATCCTCGTATACGACCTGCCCACGCGCAAAGACAAGGCATCGTGGCGCAACTATGGCGGCATCGGAACGCTCGAGGCGGCCCAGGCTGAAGGCGCCCGCATCGAAAAAGAGCTTAAGGAGCTGAAGGACACGGCCGACTTCCCCATCGAGTTGCAGCACCCTGAACTGTTGAATTCCCAATCGAAGCTGTCGCAGCTCACGCCCGGCGATACCGACCTCTTCGTGGTCTACACGGCAGGGTACTGCACCGAGTGGCCACTGAAGGCGCCGATGATCATGTTTGTCCGATATCGTACCGCGCCGTTCTACCTGGGGTATGAGATTGCCCATTGGCGATTCCTGCGCCAGAACGGAGACCTGTTCGCTTTGAGGGGCTTTGATACGGATGACGTGATAGTCGACAGCTACGACGAGATGCTTTGGAGGCTGCGGGCGCTCTACGGCCTGAAGAACGCCAGAGGCACGAAGATGCTTACCATCGGCGGACTCGCCGCCTACAGCAGCGAGGCCCAGGAAAACGGCCCCCGGGTCGCAAAGGAACTCTGGGGCTACGAATTTGTCGACGTGACCAACGAGGAATTCGCCAGGCGGCTGGCAGCGGCACGCACGGACCCGGCGATCGTCAGGCAGGTCGAAGGCCGCACGGAGGAGCTTTTGAAACAGCCCGCTATCAACCTGCAGACGGAGCGGAAGTATGTCTTCAATTCTTACATGGCGCTGCACGTCTGCCGGCAGTTCCTGAACGAAACGGGAGCAGCCAATTTCGGCTTCTCACAGTGCATGGGTCATGAGCAGATTTCCATGCTGGACACGCCTCCCTGCTTCGTCTTGAGCCTCGCAAACGACGAAGGCCACACGGCATACTGTCATACCGACCTCTCCCACACTATGCCCGGCGTCCTGCTGCGCTGGACTGCCAGCCGGCCGACCTTTGTCTGCAATTCGCATTACCCGAACGACGGGCTCTTCCTGGTAGCCCACTGCCAGGCACCGCGCAGGATGAACGGATTGGACTATGAGCCGGCGACAATCATGACACACTACGAATCCGACTACGGCGCAGCCTGCAAGACGCACTACACCAAGGGTCAGACAGTCACCGTCATCATTCCCAACCTGCGTTGCACGAAATGGCAGGGATTCCGCGGCACAATCGTGGACTCGCCGTCCTATCCGGCGTGCCGCTCGCAGATGGAGATCTCCGTGGACGGCGACTGGCGGAGGTTACAGCGGGAAATGGAGGGTTTTCACACCCAAATCGTCTACGGCGACTATACACGGGAGGTTGGCTACGCGCTCAAGAAGCTCGGCGCGGACGGCAACCTCTACTCCCCGTGGACCGACGGCGACGTACATGGTGAAGGATCTTCTTCTGACGCGATCGCAACCGATGCGAAGGGCTTCGGCGGCTTTCGCCTTGTCGCCGGGAAAGCCACCACAGGGCAGGCTGTCATGATAGGCGACGATCCGCTCCGGCTCACCGTGAAGAGCCTTGGCAAGGTACAGGCGGATCCGAATCCCTACGGCGGGCGTTATCCATGCGGCACACTCGTGTACCGGGGCGTGTGGTACTACGGCACCTACTGCCTCGCGCCTGCGGGCCAGACGAGGTTCGGGAGTACAGACTACAACTGGCCGTGGCTCGGACCTCTCGTAGGCTTCCGCGTCTCGACAGACCTTGGCCGCACCTGGAAGGAGACCCCTCATACACCGTCGAATCCGCTTTTCGGCGAGACGGGAATGTGGGGCCACCCCGTTAAGATCGGTGCGCCACACTTTGTGGACTTCGGAAAGGACATGGAGCAGTCGCCGGACGGCAAGGCCTATCTCCTGGCCACCGGTGCAGAGCTGAATGACGCGAAGCCGCGCTTTGCGAACCTGAGCTGGATTACGGGCGACCAGATCTATCTGCTGCGCGTGACACCATCGCCTGAAACTATCAATGACGCGAAGGCCTACGAATTCTATGCCGGCCGGGATGCGCGGGACCGCACGCAGTGGACAAGGGAATTTGAGAGAATCAAACCGCTGATGGAATGGAACAACAACATGGGTTGTGTGACTGCCACCTGGGTGGCGCCTCTCAAGAGGTTCCTCATGTTCGTGACCGACGG
>JAFNAH010000496.1 GCA_017860075.1 Acidobacteriota bacterium
TACGGCACCGTTCGGCTGTGTATCGTAAAAAACAAAGAGGAGGCAGCCGAGCACTTCGCCGCGACGATGGTGCAGGCAGTTCAGGCGAACAATCAACTGAATATGGCGACGCGGCTGATCATGCCGGTCGGGCCGACCGGCCAATATCGCCTGTTCGTCAGGAAGTGCAATGAATTGCGGCTCGATTTGTCCCGCCTGCACGTGTTCAACATGGACGAGTATGTCGGTGATGACGGCCGCAATCTTCCCGAGAGCCACCCGCTGAGTTTTCTCGGCTTTCTGCGGCGACATTTCTATTCGCCAATGGCGCCTGAGTGCCGCCTGAACCTTCAGCAGATGCATATACCCGACGCCCGGGACACCGCCGCGTATTCCGCTGCCATCGACAGAGTTGGCGGAATCGATATCTGCTTCGGTGGCATCGGTATCAACGGGCACATCGCCTTCAATGAGGCGCTGGATTACTGGGAGCTGATGAGCAACGAGGCGTTCAGGCAATTGCCGGCCCGGGTGGTACGGCTTGCGGCCACGACCAAGGTGATCAACGCCGTTTTCGGCACCGGCGGTAACCTCCAGGCGGTGCCGAACCTGGCCGTCACCGTTGGCATGAGGGACATTATGAACAGCCGGAAACTCGTCTTCTACCTGGACTGGTTTTGGCAGAAGCAGGTACTGAGGAATGTCCTGTTCGGTCCGATCACCCCGATGTTTCCCGCCAGCTTCCTGCGCGAACACCCGGACGTCACGCTTGTCGTGACGGAATCCGTCGCCGGAGATCCGAGTGTGGAACCGGAGTGAGGACGCAGAAGCGCGTCGAGGCAAACCGGGATTCCTGTTCAGCGGCAATTCATTCCTTGATCCGGACCAGCTTCCAAGAAGGTTCCCGTTCGCCTACCAGCACATGACAGGCAATCCCGCAAATACCGCTCTTCTCCTCATTCTGCATGCTCTCCTGAAGGAACCTCAGGCCGCTTGACTACCAACGTGCCCACCAGCAGGTCGTGGAGCGCCTGCTTCCTGGCGGTGAACGCCGCCATCACGAATCCAACGTAGAACGTCAAAGCCGACAGGAACTTGCTGAAATACCGGCCCGTCGCCCGGGCGAACGAAATCCTCCGGCCGGCCAGATCCGTGACGCACAGATGGAAGAGGAGCTTCCCAACAGTCGCTCCGCGTTTCGACGACTCCATCAATGCGAAGTATAACCAGCCCAGCGACACGGGTACCAGCGTCAGCGACAGCCCGGCTAGTGCGCTTCCTCCCGATGCCTGGTATACCGCCTCTCCGGCAACCAGAAACACTATGCTGACCACGCCGAACAGCAGCCCGTCAATCAACGCTGCGCCTGCCCTGAGCCAGAATCCCGCGCAATGCGGTGCACCGGTTGCGCCGGCGACCGGTGCCGCGCCCTTCTTCCCGAAATCGGCGCGCACGGCAGCGAGGTTCTTCAGCGTTCGCTCGTCCGCGGGATCCACCTCGTGCGCGCGTTCCAACCAGACGAGGCCTGCCTCCTTCTGTCCTGCGCGCGCCAACACCACACCATAGCTCATGAGCGCCAGCGCACTGCAGGGATTGAACGCAGCCGCCCGCCGGTACGATCCGGCCGCGTTCACAAACGAGTCTGGAGAGCCTGACCGGGCAATCCGGTCACCTTCCATCATGGCCTGTACCGAGCCCATCAAACGCCGGATTTCCGTCACGGATAGCCTCCGCAGTATCCGAGTTCGCTCTGCCAGCGCTTCCTCAGCCGCCGGCCCGTCCGGCGTCAGGATCATGATCGGACTCCCCCCGCTTTTCTCATTGATCACAGGCAGATATTCCATGGGCGGCAGGTTTCCCACAGCCTTCCTCTCGGCTTCAGAGAGGCTATGCAGAAACCTGGGCTCTGCCTCCACCAGCGTCTTGAACCTGGCCAGCTTCTCGCTCAACTCCTTTACTCGCCCCGCGCCACCATCGGCGAAACTCGCCCCGCCGGTGGGTGATTCCAGGATCTCGATGAGAGTCGAACCTGGCCTGCGTCCTATGAGTCCGATCGTAGACAGCATCCACTCATCCTGAATTTCGAGGGATTCGCATTCTGTGAGACCCAAAACCGTTGACGGACGGCCCATTTCCCAGACCATTTCCGCGCCATTCTCCCACCGGGGCCTTACCTCCTTGAGGTTCCCGCCCCACCACTCCTTCCAGGATTCAGTGTCCAGCAGGTGCCACCACGCGTCCTCGACCGGGCGCAATAGTTCAATTTCGGCGCGAATCATGTTCAACCTCCGGCAACTGTCGATGGGAAACTCGGATCTCACGATCTGATGATCAGTTTCGCGCCACGATACACCTTCGCCCAGGGCCGTCCAACCGCAATCTTCTGCCCGGACTACGGCGAGGTTGCTGTTGGCGCTTCCGGCATCTGTGATATGTTGGTTGCGAGATTATGAACCTCGATGAACTGAGAGCCGAACTCGAAGAGGTGGATCGGCAGCTGCTCAGCTGTGTCGCGCGGCGCCAGGAGCTCGCAGCCGAGATCGGGCGCGCGAAACAGAAGATCGGGGTGCCGACCCGTGACTATGGCCAGGAGCGGGATGTGATGCAACGCGCCGTGGCAACAGCGGGAGAATTAGGTGTGTCGAAACAGCTGGCTGAGGCAATGACGCTTCTGCTCATCCAGTCCTCCCTCACCGTTCAGGAACAGGACCGAG
>JAFNAH010000063.1 GCA_017860075.1 Acidobacteriota bacterium
CGGCAGCTACGGTATTTGTACCCTGTGCGAAGAAGAAATCAGCGCCGCACGCCTGCAGGCGGTGCCGTGGACTTCGGTCTGTGTCGCCTGCAAGGGAAAGAAAACGGCCTGAGCGCAGCAGGGGCCGGCAGGCATCGGAAATCACAAAGGCGTCCTCCCGGGACGCCTTTTCTATTTTCCCGCTCGTCGAGCGGTTGCGAGGTAGATTCCGAACAGTATCAGGCAGCCGCCGAGGCCCTTTCCCACCGTCAGCCCCTCGTTGAGAATGAAATAAGCCAGTAGGCTCGCCCCCACCGGTTCTGCCAGACCGATCAGCGCAACCAGTCCGGGCGGCAGCCAACGCAGCGACCAATTGTACGTAGTGTGGCCGATACACTGCGGCACGAGGCCGACGAGAAACATGAACAGGTGTGTTCTTGCCGGCAGTCCCCGCAGCGGCACCCCGGCGATTGCGGCGGCCGCGCCAAGCGTGAGGGCAGCCGTGCAGTAGACCGGCCAGACGTAGGCCAGCAGCGAATGTTTACGACGGGCGGTCGAACCGATCATCAGGTATACGGCCATCGCAACGGCCCCGCCCAGGGCCAGCAGGTTGCCTCGCGACGATACGGAGGACTCGGACCAGTCGCCGTGGAACACCACGACGCACCCCAGGAAGGCAACGGTGAGACCGGCCCAGAAATCACGGCCGCATGGCCGCCGAAGAAGCCACTGACTCGCGATGCCGATGAAGAACGGCGCCGTGTCCACCAGCAGGACCGAACTGGCCACGGAAGTGTATGACAGGGAGGCGATCCAGAGCGCAAAGTGGAGAGCCAGGGCAACGCCCGCGAACACCAGGTTTCTCCAGTCCCGCCAGGTATTCGACCGGAACTCACGCCCCGGGCCCGACATCACGAGCGGTGCGAGCAGGAAGGTCGCCCAGGCGACGCGGTATGTGGCGACGGCGAGTGCGGGAGCCTCCGCAAGGCGGACAAGTACCGCCCCGCATGATACGGCGGCAATTCCCAGGCTCATTAGAAGGCTGAGGCGCAGAGGTCCCGGACGGCCCATCATCATCCCCCATACTGCCAAAAAGGACAGGAGTGACAAAGCATCATACAGAACGGCGATATTTGTGTCCTCACTTCCTTGCGGCAACGATCGAGCACGCTCATGAGCACTGGAGTTTCGAAAGAAGCGCACCAAGGTTCGCCAGACAACCATGGTGCCTGAGTCGCATTAACAGGTAACAGGGGCACAATTCCCGGGTGTAGACTGGACGGGGGCAGAGAGGAGAAGTCTGCGCGTGACGAGGATATACACCAAGACCGGTGACGATGGTACGACCGGATTGATCGGAGGACAGCGCGTGTCCAAAGACTCCCTTCGAATCGAAGCCTGCGGAACCGTGGACGAACTCAACGCGCTGCTCGGCGTGATTCGCAGCCTCCCGCTGGATTCAGCGGCCGGAGAAACCCTCCTGCGCGTTCAGGATCATCTTTTCACGCTGAGCGCGAACCTCGCCGTGACGGAGGCCGCGATTCCCGCCCGACACGGCGTGCCGCCCATCACGGTTGAGCACGTCACACTTCTCGAGAAGGAAATCGATGAAATGCAGGCGGCGCTGGAGCCGCTCCGGAAGTTCATTCTCCCCGGAGGCTCCGAGGCGGCTGCCCTGCTTCACTTCGCGCGCGCGATCGCGAGGCGGGCCGAGCGCCGCTGCGTGTCACTGGCCGCCAAAGAGACCGTTGAGCCGGAGATCATTCGTTACCTGAACCGCCTTTCCGATCTCCTCTTCATGCTCGCGCGCCGTGCCAACGTCCTGGCGGGGAGAGAGGAAGTCAATCCCCGATTCGGGCGCTGATCCGCGCGTCCCGCGGCGATTGTGATCCCGGATTGCGCGCGCGAACCGGCAAGCTCACTTGCCGTGATCCGCAAGCATCCGCGCGATGAGCGCCGTCCATCCGGTCTGATGATCGGCGCCGCAACCCCGGCCGCTATCCGCGTGAAAGAACTCGTAGAACAGTACAAGGTCGCGCCAGTGAGGATCCCCGGCGAAGCGCCGGTCCGTACCGTGGATAGGCCTGCGCCCTTCCGGATCACGCAGGAACAACCGGATCAGCCGATGGCGGAGTTCGTCGGCGACTTCCTGCAGGTCCATCAGGTGTCCCGAGCCGGTAGGGCATTCGACGCGGAGCATCTCGCCATAGAAGTGATGGTAACGCTCGAGTGCCTCAATGATCAGATAGTTCACCGGAAACCAGACCGGGCCGCGCCAATTGGAATTTCCTCCGAAGAGACCCGTATCCGATTCGCCGGGCACGTATCCCACCCGGTATTCCTGGCCGTTGAGGTCGAATACAAAAGGGTGATCGGCATGATATTTCGACAGGGAACGTATGCCGTAGGGCGAAAGGAATTCTCGCTCATCCAGTAAGTACGCGAGGATACGCTTGAGACGCGGCTCCGAAGGGATGGCCAGCAGGTGGCGGCAGGTTCCGCCGCGTTCCAGGGTACACATGTAGCAGATCAGGTCCGCGAGATCCGGGCGGTTTCTCAGGAACCAATCGAGGCGTTTCTTGAAACCCGGAAGCCGTTCGATGACCTCGTCCTCGAGCACCTCGACGGCGATCAGCGGCAGCAACCCGACCAGGGAACGGATGCGCAAGGGTATCGTTCTGCCGTCGACGGAGAGCTGATCGTAGAAGAACCCGTCCTCCTCGCTCCAGAGACCCGTACCGCCCTGCGAGTTTATCGCGTCCGTTATCGCCACGAAATGCTCGAAGAACTTCGAGGCCATGTCCTCAGCCGCGGGATTCTCACGGGCAAGCTCCAGCGACATCGAGAGCATCGTGCCGCAGTAAAAAGCCATCCAGGCGGTGGCGTCCGCCTGTTCGAGGTGCCCGCCCGTGGGCAGCGGCTTGGAACGATCGAAGACACCGATGTTGTCCAGCCCCAGGAACCCCCCCTGGAAAAGGTTCTTCCCGGCGATGTCCTTGCGGTTTACCCACCAGGTGAAGTTGATCAACAGCTTCTGAAACGTGCGCGAAAGAAAAACGCGGTCACGCTCACCATGAGTGCCGGTCATCTTATAGACGCGCCAGCAGGCCCAGGCGTGAACCGGCGGGTTGACGTCGCCGAAGGCAAACTCATAAGCCGGCATCTGGCCGTTGGGATGCATGTACCACTCGCGCAGGAGCAGCACGAGTTGCTGCTTGGCAAGCTCGGGGTCTATTTCAGCAAACGGGATCATGTGAAAAGCCAGGTCCCAGGCTGCGAACCAGGGGTACTCCCATTTGTCCGGCATGGACAGTACGTCGCGCGAATAGAAGTGGGTCCAGTCGCTGTTGCGCGCCGTGTTTCGTTCCGCGGGTGGCGGCGGCTGTTCCGGGTCCCCGGCCAGCCAGTCAGCCACGACGTAGTAGTAGAACTGCTTGCTCCAGAGAAGCCCGGCGTAGGCCTGGCGCACAATGTTGCGGGTTTCCGATGAAAGGTCCGGCGGCAACCGGCTGGCGTAGAACTCGTCGGCCTCCCGGGCACGCGCCGAAAACACGTCGTCGAACCATCCATCGAAAACCCCCGGTCGTACATCGTCACCGCCGATTGGATGGTTGCCATCGGCGGGAGACGAAGCGGCTGCGGAAAGCCGGATCCGCAAGATGATTTCGCCGCCGGCCGGAATATCGACGGTGTAGTAGGCCGCAGCTTTGGTCCCGGTCCGCAGCGGGTTCACGGCCGCGGTGCGGCCGTGAACCACGTACTCGTGGAAGGCATCCTTCACGTGCGGCGTGTACTGCTTCGACTGGAAAAGCCGCCAGGTGTTGGTCTCGTTCTCCGTGAACAATAGACGAGGTTCCAGCTCGGGCAGGGCTGTCTCCCGGGATTGCGCGCCTGACGGTCTGAACATCGCCGGCCCAATCTCAAGACGGAAACCTCCCAGGGTCGGATGATCGCAGACGAGCAGGCGGGGGCCTTCTGCGCGCAGGGAGGGCTTGACCGTGCAGCCCTCATGCCTGCAGCCCCAGATCCAGATGTTTCGGAACCAGATGGTAGGCAAGAGGTGAAGTCTGGCTTGATCAGGGCCGCGATTGGCGGCTGTGACTCGAATAAGGATGTCCTCGGGGCCTGCCTTGGCATATTCGGCAAGAATGTCGAAATAACGACCGTCGTCGAAGACACCGGAGTCGACCAGCTCATATTCGCGGTCGTTGAGACTGCGGCGACGATTCTCCTCCACGAGCCTGGCATACGGGAATTCGCCCTGCGGATACTTGTAGAGCGCCTTCATGTAGGAGTGAGTCGGAGTGGAATCGAGGTAGAAATAGGATTCCTTCACATCCTCCCCGTGATTTCCCTCTGTTCCGGTGAGGCCGAAGAGGCGCTCCTTGAGAATGGGATCCCGGCCATTCCACAGGGCGAGAGCGAAACAAAGGCGACATTCGCGGTCTGTGATGCCGAGCAGTCCATCCTCACCCCATCGGTATGCGCGGCTCCGGGCGTGATCGTGCGGGAAGTAGGTCCATGCGTCACCATCGGGGGAGTAGTCTTCGCGCACAGTGCCCCACTGGCGCCCGGAGAGATAAGGTCCCCAACGCTTCCAGTTCTTCTCCCGCCGGGCGTCCTCGAGCAGTCTTTGCTCTTCAGCGGGCAGTGCGTGTCCATTCATTCGTCTTTCCTTCAAGGCGATCGCTGTCGGGATCGGAATCGGGGTCGCAATCGGACGAGGCCTCCCCGGGATCTGCCCCAGTGCCGTGTCATGCCTCTTGAATCATTCTCAGGTTCTTGAAACGGCAGAATCGCTTCAGGTCTGGTGTTATGTCCCCATAGACAGTAGTGCGATGGAGCCCGTCCGTCCAGTTCTGCCAAAGCTTCTCGGGATCGCCGTCGATCTGAACGGTGATCTGAGTCCTGCATCCCCTGTTGCTGTCGGGCACGTCGATCACGGTACCAGTAAAGTAGATAATCCTCTCGCCGCCTGTCAGCTGCAACTGCGTCACTTTCTGGCCGAGGCGCATCCGCGCCTGGGGGACACAGCCCTCCTGCCGCTCCATGATCGTTCGCAGCCTGTAGGGCGCGGCCTGTCCGTCCGGCCCGTCCATCTTCAGCGTGCCCAGGCAATGGGCGAGAATGATCCCCTTGACTGACTCATCCATGGTCGGGTCGCTGATGAACCCGGGCCGTCCCGAGAGGCCCTGGACCAGGATGTGGGTCATCGCCGACGGAAGATCGGATTCGCAGATGCCCCCCAACCCCATGTTGTTGAGCCTGACAAACCCGACACATGGGAAAGCGGGCAACTGTCGATACATCGACCCGTAGCAGTCCACGGTGAGGCACGTGGCTTTTTCCTGCGCCAGGATCTTTTCGAACGCGAGCGCCAACTGGCACGAACGGAAAATCTCGTCGCGCGGCGGTTCGACGACTTGTTCGGCCTGCCGGATCCAAAGCTCGGTCTCTGCCTCGGCTTCCCCGCGTCTGATCGAGTTGTAGGCGTCCATGACCGGCTGCAAACCCACCGTCTTTATCTCGGTGCCGAATTTCTCCCGGATTGACGCGAGATAGTCGCCGTCGGGCTGCCTGGTGGATACGTTGATGACCTTTGCCTCCCGGAGATGGTGAATGGCGCGAAACGGGCGCACCGCAACTGCCAGATCGCTGAAGTTGCTGCTCAGGATGCATTCGAGCAGCGCCCCGTTTTCACCCCTCCGCAGCGCGCCGAAGTTGCTCCACTCGTGGCCGGAATAAGGTGCCGCGAACACGACCGTCGGCCGCCTGGCCTTGAGGATCTCCTCGAGGATCGGTGTGATGCCCATCGACAGGTGGATCACAAGAATCCCGTCGACATCCCTGAGCGCATCGCCGAGTTCCTTGACCTGCTCAGGCTGCGTGACGAGCTTATCGACGGAGAAGTCGACGTCGGCAAAATCGCCACGCATCCGTGTGAATTCCGTTTCGTATCGCTGAACCTCAGCGGTCAAATCGAGCTTGGGCGTGGGCCAGAGCGCTCCTGGAATTCCGGCGTAGATCTTTGCGACCCTGACCTTGGATCTGACACATCCCGGACTGATCGGAACCAGAGGGCTCGCACCTTGAATCGCAGGCCACGCCTGCCGGGCCCGGAAGCACAGCGCGCATCCTGCGGCTGTCTGCAAGAAGTCTCTTCGATTGAACTGTGGTTTCATATGATTTCCTCCCGCACTCCCAAAATATCACAATCCGCGGTCTTTGGGTGTAGCCCTGCACAGGGCAAGACGTGTGTCTGTATCCTCACCTGGACCAGGACGTGGACCTGGACTTAGACCTGGACCTCACATCTGCCGCAGACTACTTGCATACCTGCCGCGGGTATAGCAAAGTCCAGCCGACATGTTCGAAATGAGCTTATGGGAATGGGTTGTCCTCCTGCTCGGATCCCTTGCGGTGGGGCTGTCGAAGACGGGGATCGCCGGCCTGGGAATCTTCACGGTCGCGCTCTTTGCCAGTGTCCTCCCGGCTCGGGAATCCACCGGTGTTCTCCTTCTTCTGCTCATCTGCGGCGACCTGATCGCTGTCCCCCTCTACCGGCGTCATGCCGTGTGGCCGCACCTCTGGAAGCTCTGCCCGTGGGTAGCCGCGGGAGTCATCCTCGGGTACCTCGCCATGGGCCACCTGCAGGGGGACAAGGCGTTCCAACGGATGATCGGGGGGATTCTGCTGGGCATGGTGGCGATTCACCTCTGGAGGCAGCGGCAGCTTGCGCGCGATCCCGACCGGACCAATGACAGGGTCCCGCACAGGATGTGGTTTGCAGCGCTCATGGGAACGATGGCAGGCTTCACGACTATGGTCGCCAACGCGGCCGGCCCGGTCATGATTCTCTACATGCTTTCGATGCAGCTGCCCAAAATGGAGTTCATGGGAACCGGAGCCTGGTTCTTCCTGGCGGTCAATCTCTTCAAGGTGCCGTTTAGCTATCGGCTGGACCTGATCACACCGGCTTCACTCATGCTGGACCTGAAGCTCGCACCGATGGTGGTGCTTGGCGCCGTGCTTGGACGCCTGCTCATCGGCCACATCAACCAGCGGTTGTTCGAGGCGCTGGCACTCGTACTCGCGGTTCTCGCTGCCGCCAGGATGCTTGCCTGAATTCGTTCTGATCGTGGCGGTTACCGACCCCCTCGGCCTTCTGTCCGGCCTCTTTCGTATAGCCAGGAAGTTGCTGACCGGGATGCGGGACGTGAAGAACTGAAAGATCACCGCAGAGACGCTGGGTTCGCTGAGACAACTATCTGATTCGAAATCAGATAAGGATTCTTCTCTGCGATCTTCGTGCCTCTGCGGTTGTTTTTC
>JAFNAH010000497.1 GCA_017860075.1 Acidobacteriota bacterium
GGGCTTCGCCCCGGGCTGGTATTAGGACGCACTTCCAGCGCTATATATGCCGATTTCAACGGGGCGCCGCAGCAGGTCGGGGAGTGGCCGCACGTGGTTTTGTCGGCGGGTGAGTTTGAGAAATTGGGCGCGGCCTGCTATCCTTTGCGGGCAGTCGATCGGAGGAGTAGCGGGATGAGCGACGAGAAGGTCACCAGCAGCATCGGGTATGGGCGGCAACTTGAAGCCCCGTTCGCACAGGTGCTTGAACGCGCGCGGAAGGCCCTGCAGGCCGAGGGGTTCGGAGTCCTCTGTGAAATCGACGTCCGCGAGAAGATGAAAGAGAAGCTCGGCGTCGATTTCCGGAACTACATCATCCTGGGCGCCTGCAATCCGCCGCTCGCGTACCAGGCGCTGCAGCTGGATTTGAACGTCGGTTTGCTGCTCCCCTGCAACGTCGTCGTATACGAGGAGACGGGCCGCACGGTTGTCGCCGCAATCGACGCGAAGAGAATGCTGTCCGTGCTCGACAATCCTGCACTCTCATCCGCGGCAGGGATGGTGAACGAAAAACTGCACCGCGCCATCGACAAGCTGTGAGGACGAAAGAGGCAACGAGGAGGCTTATACCAATGCCGGATTGGGGCTGGTTCCTGCTTATCTTTGCAGGCTACATTGCACTGATGCGCTTTGTACTACCCGCACTTGGCGTGCAAACTTGAATGGCGAACTCCTGCAGCGTCGAGTCTCGACGCGACAAGGAAGTTCCCGGGACGACTCTTCCTGCCGAATCGCCTGCTCCGGACGCCAAACGCTGACCGGCCGGTCTTCCCGAACGTGCGAGGGCCGGTCCCCTCTAGACGTGGAACTCAACCCCCTGGGCGAGATGAATCTCGCCGCCCCAGTTGACGGTGTTGGTCTGCCGGCGCATGTAGGCTTTCCACGAATCCGACCCGGACTCGCGCCCGCCGCCCGTCTCCTTTTCGCCCCCGAACGCGCCGCCGATCTCGGCGCCGGACGTACCGACGTTGATGTTGGCGATGCCGCAGTCCGAACCCCGGAAGCTGACAAACGCCTCGGCTTCTGCCACACTGTCCGAGAAGATGCCTGACGAGAGCCCCTGCGGCACACTATTGTGCATCACGATGGCCTCATCGATCGTCCGGTATCTCATCACGTAGAGAATCGGGGCGAACGTCTCCGTCTGAACGATCGGCGCGTCGTTGGCAATCTCGACTATCGTCGGGAGCACGAACGTCCGCCTCCCGAAGGGCGGGTTCAGCACCTTGCCGCCGTACAGGACCTTTCCGCCCTGCTGGCGCGCCGCCGTCAGCGCCGCTTCGAAATCGGACACTGCCTCCTCATCGATCAGGGGACCCATGAGAGTCTTCGGATCGAGCGGGTCGCCGATCTTGACGCTCTTGTAGTTCGCGATCATCTTGGCTATGAACGTCTCGAACATCTTTTCGTGAATTATCAGGCGCCGCGTCGACGTGCAGCGCTGTCCGGCTGTCCCGACCGCCCCGAAGAACGCAGCAGCCAGCGCTCCGGCCATGTCCGCCTTGTCGGAGATAATCAAGGCGTTGTTACCCCCCAATTCGAGGATCGTCCGGCCCAGGCGCGCGCCCACGACCTGCCCGATCCGTTTCCCCATTTTCGTGGATCCGGTCGCACTGATCAAAGGCAGCCTGGCATCACCGAGCATCCGCTCGCCGATGTTTGAGCCACGCCCGACCACGACCGAGGAGACACCTTCAGGGACACCGTTCGCACGCAGTACCGCGGTCACTATGTTATGGGTGGCAATCGCGCACAGCGGGGTCTTGCTGGATGGCTTCCACACGACGGGGTCGCCGCAGACGAATGCAAGCGCTGAGTTCCAGGCCCAGACCGCGACCGGGAAGTTGAACGCAGTTATGACTCCTACCGGTCCAAGCGGATGCCACTGCTCCATCATCCGGTGCATGGGCCGTTCGCTCTGCAGCGTGGGCCCCGACAACGTGCGGCTCAGGCCGACCGCGAAGTCGCAGACATCGATCATCTCCTGCACTTCACCCAGGCCCTCGGTGAGAATCTTACCCATCTCCAGGGAAACGAGTCGTCCCAGCTCTCCCTTCTTGGCGCGCAGGGCCACACCGATGTTGCGCACAATCTCCCCGCGCTTCGGTGCAGGGATCGCGCGCCAGTGCCGGAACGCCTGGTCCGCCTTCTCCATGAGCTTTGCGTAGTCTGCTTCCCCCGCCTGCTGAATCTTGGCGAGCAGGTCCCCGCTTGTCGGGCTGTGAACCTCGAGCCAGTCGCCGCTGGAAGCGAACCAGTCGCCGCCGTAGCTGGCACCGTCCATTCGGGACTTCAGCCCCAGGGCTTTGAACAGTTTCTTGGTCTCCTGCGGTGTCATACCGATCTCCTTCCCGCCAACCCGGAATACAATTCACGGCAGAGATTCAGGGCCCGGGTCCGTGCCCTGCAACCTCGGCGCACCGGCGGTAAGAGTGTATCATTGAGGGCGTATGAAAGCCCTCCGATTTGAGAAAGGCGAGTTGAGGCTCGTCAGCGATCTTGATGTGCCACATCGACCGGGCGAGGCGCTTGTCCGCGTGACGCTCGCCGGGATCTGCAACACGGACCTGGAAATCGTCAGGGGCTACGCGGATTTCTGCGGCACCCCGGGGCACGAGTTCGTGGGCGTCGTCGAAGGTTCCCCCGAC
>JAFNAH010000498.1 GCA_017860075.1 Acidobacteriota bacterium
GGCCCGGCACAGGCCGATGCGCCGCAACTGGACGCCCGTGTTTTCCGGCCCACCGACCGTGACCTCGACATCATCGCGACGGTTGTCAAACAATCCGGCGGGACGGTCGCCCGCGGCGGCAAGGTTTTCATCCCGCTCACCGAAGAGGAGCACCTGGCCGTCGACTGTGCCGACATCCCCATGGTGGAGCTTGCGGACGGCAGCCGGATCTTCCTGGATTACGGGCGTCAGATCCCCGCCGATACGGCCGGCCTCGTGCGGTCGCGCTGGGCAAATTTCACCGTGATCAGCGACGGCGGCGACGGCGTCTATTCGGCGCTCGCGGGCATCTTCGGGGCCTCGCGGGACTACACCTTCCGCAGGCATGAAGGGACCCTGGCCATCGGGACTGCACCGGTGCTGAAACTCAAGGGGGACTGGATTCTTTCCCGCAAGGAACCCGGCGGTCAGGAAAGCATCCTGTGCGTCGTCTGTAGAACATCCGGTCGATCCCGTCCGCTGCCGGAACCCGTCGCCCGGTTCGCCGAGAAACATGGAGTCCCCGTCCTCGAGATCGACGAGGAAAGCGGGGCCGTTCGCGTCCGGCAGCCGCTCCCTTCCGCCCCCGACATCGGCTCTCTCGATACCGGCGGCAACCGGGGTCTCGTCGGCTCGCTGCTCGACATGCTGGGCTACGCCTATACCAAAGACCAGCGCATCCCCGTTCCCGGCGCCGCAAAAGACGGCCCGCCGGTGACGATCCGGACGGACTATTCCGTGAGAATCGGTACCCGCACCGTCGTCATCCAGTTCGGGGACCTGCCGTCGCAGTTCCAGGTCAAGCTGAATGAAGAAGGCATGGGCCTGGTGCAGATCGCCGGTGACGACGATCGGAAAACGGCCCTGGAAAAGGTCCTCAAAGGGCTGGACATCCCCTATGTTGAGGAAGACGCCGAATTCAGCCCGCCCGGGGACGAGCGGCCGCCCCGATGGATCCTGACGCTTGCCGTGATCCGGCTCACGTCGGAAAAGGGAACGATCTATCTCGTCCCCCCCGATGCGGACCGGGAGCTCTGCGCATTCATCCGCGAGCGCTGGAACCGCCAGCTTGTCCGATATTGAGTGGGATAGCCGGCGGGATCCTTTCCGATGCTCAAGCCGCAGCGAGCAGGAAATCCCGGAACCCGTTACGGAGGATTTGGCAGAAATGTCCTGCCCGTGTGAAAGCGGGCATCCGGAAGTTCTCCCTGGATGCCCGCTTTCGCGGGATTGACGCAGGCGAAGCGGACTTCGGGGAATGAACCCGAAGCAATAAGAACACGAGAGGATCATCGTTCACTTGTATCCCACGGAAACAAAAAAAACCGTCAAAGCCATATCCCTCTTTTCGGGAGGCCTCGACAGCATCGTCTCGGTCCAGCTCATCCGGGAGCAGGGAATCGAGGTTTTGGGACTGACATTCCGCACCCCCTTCTTCGGGGCCGATAAGCCCAGAGCCGCGGCCCGCATGATCGATTTGCCGCTCGAGGTCCTGGACATCACCGGGGTGCACCTCGCCGTCGTCAGGGCCCCGCGATACGGCTACGGGAAGAACATGAACCCCTGCATCGACTGTCACACCCTCATGCTCAGGATCGCGGGGGAAAAGATGAAGGAGGAGGGCTACGATTTCATCTTCACCGGCGAGGTCCTGGGGCAGCGGCCCATGTCGCAGAGCCGCCAGATGCTGCACGTCGTGGCGAAAAACTCGGGCTGGGCCGATTTCATCCTGCGGCCGCTTTCCGCCAGGCTCCTCCCCGAAACCCTTCCGGAGAAGGAAGGCAAGGTGGACCGGGCTCGCCTGCTCGACATCTCGGGCCGCGGGCGGAAGCGGCAGATGGAGATGGCCGAGCGTTACGGGATCAAGGAATACGCCAACCCGGCGGGAGGATGCCTGTTGACGGACCCCATGTTCTCGAGGCGCCTCAAGGACCTCTTCGCCCGCCATCCCGATTTCACAACGCGCGATCTGGAACTCCTGAAGGTGGGTCGGCACATCCGGCTCGACGGGCCTCACAAGGTCATCGTCGGAAGGAACAAGGGGGACAACCAGGCGCTGGAACCCCTGATCGAGGATCGGGACGCCGTTTTCCAGATGAGGGATTTTCCAGGCCCCCTCTGCATGCTTCCCGGAAACGGCCCGGAGGAGGTGCGCCGGGAGGCGGCCGCCGTCTGCGCCGCTTACGGAGACACACCGAAGGGCGCCGAGGAAGTCACCGTGAAGTGCCGGCAGGGGGGCCAGACGAGCCTGCTCCTTGTCAAACCGGTGAAGCGGGCGGACTTGCAGGAGAGGATGATCTGAAAACAGGGGCTCGGGGATCGGGTCTAGGGTATCGTGTGAAGAAAAGAAAAAGGATCGGAAAACTTTCCGATCCTTTTCTTCGTTTCACCTTTGACCTTTATCCTTTACCCTTGATTGGGCTTTGCCAGGATCGAGGATTTTTTTGTGCCTCGGTCCTCGGTCCTCGTTCCTCGAACCTTCTTAAGGAAGGTGCGCGGGGCGCAGCAGATCGTCGATCGTCTTCACGGGGTTGAAGGTTTCGATGGGAACCTCGACGAAGACAGTGTGCCAGAAGGCCATCGATCCATTCCACAGGCCGGGCAGTTCGAGCGCCTTGATGTCGCAGCCCTCGTGGGATTTCGTCGAGATGAAGACCTGTTCGCCG
>JAFNAH010000499.1 GCA_017860075.1 Acidobacteriota bacterium
ATGCGCCTCCCGGAGCCGAAACACCCGGCTGCATATTTTTCCAGCGCGCTGTCTTCAGATCAAAGGTCCACAGCTCGTCGCGCCTGATTCCCGCTCCGTGCAGGATGACCTGACTGCGGGTGGAGTCGAAGGCCAGGCTCGTCATTTCATAAAGGTTCTGCGGCGATGGCTGTCCTTTGTCCAGTCTCTCCCAGGCAGATCCCCGAAACAGGTAGATCGCGTTGTCTGTCGGAGGCTGCGAGGGGCTCCACGGCAGCAGGTACCCGGCGTCGTTGAGCCGCGCGGGCCAGTCTACCGTCACGCCCATCACGCCGAGCGGCGTGCTGACCAGCGTGTCCAAACCTGCCGGAGCCGGTCCGAGCAACTCCCATGATGCAGTCTCGGGCACATATACCCAGGTTGCGTACTTCACGAACGACGACGGTGGAAAGACGAGGGCGTCGGCGGCCGCCCGCGGCTTGCCAGGGAAGGCTTTGATCCACTCCGGTTCGTAGCCCGTTGTGAGCCGTACGGGGCGAACCATGATCATTTTCTGTTGCACGGAGTCGTAGGCATAGATCCGCCGGCCGTGTTCCGTCCAGGGGCCGCCCTGAAATGTCACGCCGGCGAGACGCACTCCGTGATTCCAGAGCCGGTCCGGATACTCAGGACTTGTGCCGTCGTGCCAGGCCTCCAGTTCGACATTGAAGGCGTCCACATCGTTTCCTTCGTAGCCGCAATGTCCTCCGCCCCAATAGAGGATCTCCCCGCGCTTCGTATCGAACGTTGCGCTCCCCCAGGTGCGGGTAGGAGCCGAAAGCCCGCCCTGATTCAGCTTCACCCATTGATTGATCGGCATGACAGAGTCCGCGGTCTTTCGTGCGGGTGGACGCGCGGACTCGGTGCTGACCTGCCGTTTTGGCATCGGTTGCTGCGGCATGTTTCCTGCGTCCGAATTCGCGACGACGTCTCCGTCGATCCTGTATCCATAGGTAGTGCGCACCGGGTATAGGATGTTGCATGCCGTCTGGTCACCAGGAGTTCTTGTGCTGGTGACAAGCAGGATGAGGCGCTTGTCGGGCGCGATGTCGGCGGAAAGGTAGAAGCCCGTCGGGACCTCTCCTTTGAGTCTTGTCCATCGATCCGTCGCCGGATCGTATGCCCACATGTCGGTGAGGTCCGCGCGGTTGTGCCCGCCCCCGATGACGATCCAGCCTGTCACGGGATCGTACACGGCGAAGTGTCCGGCACGCGGTGCCGGACCGCCGGGAGCAGCGGATTGGCGCCAGCGGCGAGCCTGCAAATCGAAAATCCAGGTGTCGGCGAGATACCGGCTCTGGCCATCGCCGCCGAACAGCACGAGCTGACGGTTTCTCGTGTCGCAGACCATGCGACTGTTCATGCGCGGCGGAGGCTGGCTGTCGAGGGACAGTTCGATCCAATCATTCGTTTTGACTCGATACACCCAGGTGCCGGTGAAGCCTACGAGTTTTCCATCCGGAGTCCGTTCGGCCACATGCCCCCCGCCGAACAGGATGACTTCGTCGCTTGCAGGATCGTGGGCAAGCGAGCCGCCGAGCACGGGAGGCGGGGATACGGCTGGTGCGAGGTCCGACCAGCGTCGTCTCGCAATATCGTAGGCGGCCGTGAGCCCGCCGGTGAAGTAAAAGAGGGAATTCGCGTTTGAATTGTAGGTTGCCTGGTCGAACACGACGTTCAGGTCGGGACGCGGGACAGCCTCTAGTTCCTCCGTCATGCTCCGCATCAAGGTGCGTTCGCTGCCTGTCGTGATTCCGGCATAGGTCCGCGGAGTATACGCCAGCGGAAGACGCTTGCCCCATGCGTCTTCCATCTGGAGCGGCAGGTGGTTCCTCCACTCACCTTGCTCCGGATCGAACGCAACCATGTCATATTCCGGCACTGCCATGAGTGGGTGCTCCTGCAGCAGGTCAGGATCGGCGTTCATGAATCCCCACAGGAAGAAGGATTTCGCCTGGGACGCGTAGCGAACCGCACTCCCGGGACGGGCGCCGGTGAGGTCTTTTCGCAACTCAGTCCATTGGCCGGTTTGAGCAAGGCACGTTGATGACATGAAGAGGATAACCAAGAGACGCACTTCCACCTCCCTGAATTTTGGGGACAGGCTACTCAACCTCGAAATCCGGCGCATGTTCAGCAGCGCGTGCTCATGTCATTAATTTCGAGGTTGAGTAGCCTGTCCCCAAAACTATCGAATAAGCAAGACCAAAATGGCGTTGACCGGAATTCGCTTGCCGTGCAGGTCGGCTCGCGGTAGAAGTTACCCTTGCCTCTTGGGCAGGGCTCGATAGCGTTCCAACCTTCAAATATCACGATGCGCGGCAGGATGACGCTGCGCAGCACAGGCACGCCGAAATCATGAAACAACAGACCTCGACAGGAAAAGACGTCAGCAGGCGCAGATTCATTGGCAACACGGCCGCGGCGGTCGCGGGCTTTACCTTTGTACCGCGTCACGTCCTCGGGGGACCGGGCTACGTCCCGCCCAGCGACAAGGTCAACATCGCGATCATCGGGTGCGGCGGGCAGGGGCGTACCAACCTTCGTTCTCTCAACCGCTATCCCGACGCGCAGGTGATCGCGCTGGCTGATCCGGCTGAGTCTTTGAACCTCGATGGTTTCTACTACAAGGGCACGGCAGGCAGGCTTTCCCTGAAAGC
>JAFNAH010000064.1 GCA_017860075.1 Acidobacteriota bacterium
CATATCGCCGCGTACGCCGCGAACAAGTAGTGCATCGCATCCATGAGAATCCAAACCTCCTACCCCGGACGCAGGTTTGTGCCATCCGGAAATCGCTGCTAATCCGCAAATACCTGCAGCCTTCAGCAGTCAGCCCTCAGCTTCGGCCTCTGCCAGCCTGAAAGCTGATAGCTGAAAGCTTCTCAGGATGTCCTTCAACATCCCTCGAAAGCCGGAGCCCCCGGCCCTCTGTCACCGCAACATCTCGATACGGCGGCTGAGCATCTCCACATCCTGGCGCGCGGTCTCGACGAAGAGCCTGCGCCGCAGCAGGTAAATAAACAGCAGGAGAAACGCGGCTGCGCACGTCCACAAGGCAGGCCGCATCTCGGGCGCCAGCCCTCCCGATTCAATCATCGGTGACGGGTGCAGGTCGCGCCACCAACGAATGGAGAACCACACGATCGGCGCATCGATGAACGCGACAATCCCGAATACCGCAGAGGTCGCCGCCCGGCGGTCCGGGTCGGGAACGTAGTTTCGGATCAGCAGGTAGGCGACATACAGCATCCACAGCAGCAAGGACGATGTGAGGCGGGGAGACCACGTCCACCAGACCAGCCAGACTGGTTTGGCCCATATCGGCCCCGTCACCAGCACGATCGTCATGAACATCACGCCGATTTCCGCGGCTGAAAAGGCCAGGCTGTCCCACCATCGGTTCTTCTTCACCAGGTACATAACTGAGGCGACGAAGTTGACCGCCAGCGCGAGGAGGCCAACCATTCCCGCGGGAACATGGAAGTAGAATATGCGCTGCAAATCGCCCATGGTCCTCTCTCTCGGCGCCTCCAGGAAAGCCATGTAGAGGGCCACGATCACGCCGACGAGGACCAGTACTCCGAGCACGTTGTCCAGGCGCGACTTTCCCATCGATCAGTCCTCCAGCACAAAGTCAAAAAGAAGGTAGGCTACCGTCGTGAACACGATCGTGAATACCGACATGAACGTCACGGGCAGGCGCAGCGCGCCGTAATCGACCGTGTTGAGGACGATGCCGGTGGCTTCCACCGCGTTAACGATAACCGGAAGCACGACAGGGAAAAGAATGAGCGGAAGCAGCACCTCGCGCATGCGCGTGTTGGCCGCCACCGCCGAGAGCAGCGTGCCGACGGAGGTGAAGCCCAGAGTGCCGACCAGGAAGATCAGGGCAAGCCACGGGATCTCGCTCCACACCGTCAGGTTGAAAAAGACCAGACAGAGGACGAAAACTACCGCCTCCGTGAGGAGCATGAAGACCGACGCGGCAAGCATCTTGCCGAGATAGAGGATGCCCCGGTCAACCGGAACCATGAGCAGCCCCTGCAGGCAGCTGTTCTCTTTTTCCGCGGCAAACATCCGGTTCAGGCCCAGAGTGCCGGCGAACGCGAAGGCGACCCAGAGCACGCCCGGGACGGCAGCGCGCACCGATTCCCGCACGGGTTCCAGGGCAAAGTTGAAGATCACGAGGACAACGATGCCGAAAAAAAGCATCGCGTTGAGCGAGTCCTTCGTTCTCAGCTCGATGAGCATGTCCTTGCGAAAGATCGCCCAGACCTTCGCGATCATGCTAAGACTCCCCCGCCAGTTCGGCGTATCGGGATTGGAATTCCGCGAGGGACACGCGGGACTTCGACAGATCCAGGGCGACGACGCCCTTCTCGATTACCAACATGCGGTCCGCCAGTTCGTAGCCCAACGGGACGTCGTGCGTCGCCATGATGCAGGTCTTGCCGTCCCGGCGTGCGCCTGCAAGGTATCCCTTGAGAAACTCGGTGCCCGCCTGATCGAGACCCGTGAACGGCTCGTCGAGCAGCAGGATCTGCGGATCATGCAGGAACGCGCGGGCAATCGCCAGTCGCTGCTGCATGCCGCGGGAATAGTTGCGCACCGGCTCATGTCCCCGCCCGCTCAGACCTACCACGTCTATCCGCCGCTCGAGATCCGAATCCTGATGAGGCAGGCCGTGAAGCTCGGCGTAGAAGCGCAGGTTCTCCAGGGCGGTCAGGTCAAGGTACAGCGCCGTGTTGTGCGACAGGTAGCCCATGAGGCCGCGGGCCGCCAGCGGTGCCAGGGGTTCAGGATCGAGAATTCTCAACGAGCCGGATGAGGGACGGCTGAGGCCGGCAACAACCCTGAGGAATGTAGTTTTTCCCGCGCCGTTGCGTCCGAAGAGAGAGATGAATTCCCCTCTGCCAATCGTAACAGTCAGGGAACGAAGCGCTGTGAACCTCCCGAAATACTTGGCCAGTCCCTGAGCTTCGATCATCGCCGTGGCGCATCCTGTTTTCCGGCAAGGGTCAGGGCAATCCGCCTCAACTGCCTCTTGCAGTGCTCTCGCTGCCGCACGTATTCGTTCCGATCCATCGCCTGGATCTCGAGCCTGTGATCGAGATCGGCTGCGTAGTTCAAGATCTGATCCCGCCGTTCCGTCAACGTCTTTTGGAGCGGACCGCGGCTGCTGCCGCTCGCTCCCTGCATCAGGTGCGTCGCGTACCAAAGCGTGGCAACGAAAGCGATCAGCAGCAGAGGCCCGAAAACGAGCGCGTTCCGGCCGATGGCGTTGGGCGCCGTGATGACTTTTCCCTCCTGCCCGGAGGGCTCATCCGCAACCGGCTGCGCTGTTGGCGTTCCGCCCGAGAATGTCCATGTCACCTCGGTTCCGGCCTTGATCGGCCCACTCCGGTAGACCGCAAAATTCTCCTTCGTGTTTACCTGCAGCCTCACCAGCCCCTCACCGCTCAGGGCGGCATCCGCGGGGACGACCCCGACGTCGAAGGGCTTCAGATCCTGATAGAACCTCCTGCGGTAAACGTAGGTTCGGTCCTTGTAAGGCAGCACCTGGTCGGTTTCAAACGTGGTGACTCCCGGCCGCAAGGGGTACAGGAGGTAGTAACTCCGGCCGTCGGCGCTTTCGAGCGGGGACTGCGTCAGCGGCATCGTGGCTCCGGGGGAGGTGACACTCGTCTTGGGCAGGTCGACGATGCCCGGGGCCTTGGAAAACCTGAAGGTCCCGTCCGGGTTGACGAAGGTCCTGGGCGGCTTGGTGGAGTTGTTGAAGGCGTAAAGCTCCAGCGAACGCAACTGCTCTCCGGTCAGCTGGAAAGCCATCCTTACGTCATCAACCGTAATGCCGTCCATGGATGAAGTCGGCTCGAAAATTTCGATCGTGACGGCGGATCTTCCGGAGGCATCGAATGCAACGCGGGCACGATAGCTGACCGACTTGTATTCAGTGCGAACCATGAGAGGCTCGTCTGTCGGGAGGCCTTCGATCCGGAACCTGCCGGCTGCATCCGATGTGGCCGTCTTGAGGGTATTCATTCCTGAAGCCAGACCCACTACTTCCACCCGCGCGCCGGCGCATCCGGAACCGGGATTCGTGCCGTTGACGAGCTTCCCTTCGACGATCCCGCCACCCTGGGCATAGAGCGTGAATCGGGAGGAGACCGGGGGCGCCAGCAACATCACCGCGAGCAGACACCGGAGCAGCGTACCGTGTTGATGTCCAAGATTTGCCATGGGGATTGCTTTCCCTGGAAACTAGAGCTTACCGCCGCAGTCCGCGCAGTAACTCTTCCCCAGCGGGGACTCGGCCCCGCAGGAAGGACAGCGCCGGGTCTTCTCGGCAGTGCCGGGAAACAACTTCGCTTTGCGGGCCGCGATATCCCGCTCGATCGTCTCGTCGAGGTCCTTCGCCACGCCCAGCCTGTCCAGGTCTTGCAGGAGTTTCGCGGCTTCGCTCTTATAGCCGGCCTCGAGCCGGCGGAAGTCACCGTCGGACAGCCGGCCCATTTTGTACTCGAATTCCAGGTCCTTAAGATTGGAATAGACCATTGCCTTGCGTGCCAGGAGACGGTCCAGCTCGGTCTCAGCCAGGAGCTCGACCTCCAGGTTTCCCCCGGGCTCCTTGAAGAGGGGAGTCAGAACGTATATGCCGGCGATTACGACCAGCAGGCCGCAGGTTGCGATCAACATCAGATTTCCTTTTCGAACTCCTTCAACTCTTCCTCCACCCTCGGATCCACGGGCGGGAGCTCCGGCTGGACCGCCTCGGCCGCAGGCCTCGCCATCCGGACGGCGACCCAGACCACTACGACCAGGCCGAGACAGAGTATGACAAATGGCATGATCCAGGCGGAGAGGTCAAATCCGGTGGTGGTCGGCGCTGAGAGAACCTTTTTGCCATAGCGCGCCACGAAGCTGTCCACAATCTGGTCAACGGGATCCCCCTTCTGGAGGCGTTCCCGGATCTCCGCCCGCATGGGTGTCGCCGAGCTGCAGTTCTGCATCGCACAGACACTGAGCTGTTCGTTGCATCCGCACTGGCAGACCAGCCTGTCGCAGGTTTCCTTGTATGCGCGGCTGATGTCGCCCGGCGTAGCGGCAGGGGCCGCCGCAGCCCAAAAACACAGAAGCAGGAGCCCGCCTCCGAGGCCGGACAACGCGCTGTGCGCTCTCCTGTCGGTCGCGTGCGAATTCATCTCGCTTTCACACCCATCTCAATTTCCGCCGCTTCAGCGATCGTCAGCTGGGCGTTTGCGAAGGAACTTCTCTTGTCCGGAAGCAGCGTGATCAGCGTGCCTGCCACCATGACAGCCGCTCCAAACCAGACCCACCACACAAGCGGATTCACGTGCGCGGTGATTTCGTACCTCTTTCCGTCGTTGGATGGGCCCGCCAACACTACGTAAAGGTCCTCGAGCGGCTTGCTGTAAAGGGCCACTTCCGTGGTCGACTGCCCTTCGCTCGCCTTGTAGAAGCGCTTTTCCGGCTGCATCGTGCGAATCAACTTGCCGCCGCTGTAGACTTCCAGCGTCGCCCTGCCGTACTGATAGTTCGCCGCTTCGCCCTCATGGTATTCGGTCATCTTCAGCGTGTAACGGCCGATCTGCATTTCGTCGCCGGGAACCATCGCCTGGCTCGTCTCGCGGTTGAAAGCGTTTCCGGTCAGACCGATGAACATCAGCACTACCGCAAGGTGAACGATGTAGCCGCCGTACCTGCGTTTGTTCTTGAGCGTGAGATTCACCATGGCGAGGGCGAAGTTTTCGCCCGTCTTCCTGACCCGTACTCTCGTCCCCTTCCAGAACTCCTGCACGATGGTGACCAGGACAAACATGGAGAGAGTGAAAGATACCAGGACATAGAAGCTGCGCATTCCTGCAGCAAGCAGTACCACGCAAAGCAGGAGCGCCAGGATCACCGGCCAGAGGAAGGCCTTCTTCAGGCTTTCCACGGAAGTCTTGCGCCACGCGAAGAGCGGCCCGACGCCGGTAAGCAGGAGGAGCATGAGACCGATCGGGACGCCCACGTTATTGAAGAAGGGAGGCCCGACGGTGATCTTGGTCCCTTCCACCCAGTTCGACAGTACCGGGAACATCGTTCCCCAGAGAACCGCGAAGCACGCGACCAGCAGAAGCAGGTTGTTGAAGAGGAAGGCGCTCTCCCGGGAAAGCACGGAGTCGAGTCGCCGCTCGCTCTTCAGGTAGGGAAGCCGGTCGATGATCAGATAGAGGCTTGCGCCCAGGACCAGCAGCATGTAGTAGAGGAAGAAGACGCCGAGCTTGGAATCAGCGAACGCGTGCACCGAATTGATAATGCCGCTGCGGGTGATGAATGTGCCGAAGATGCCGAGCAAGTAGGTGATGACGATCAGCAGGACGTTCCAGACTTTGAGCATTCCCTTTCGTTCCTGAACGATCACGGAATGCAGGAACGCCGTTCCCGCGAGCCAGGGCATCAGGGACGAATTCTCGACCGGATCCCATCCCCAGTAGCCGCCCCAGCCCAATTCCACGTAAGCCCACTTCCCGCCCAGGATCAATCCCACACCGAGAAAGAGCCAGGTAACGAGCGTCCAGCGGCGCGTAGTCCTGATCCACGTATCGCCCAGTTGACGCGTGATCAGGGCCGCAATGGCGAAGGCAAAGGGAACGACGAATCCGATGAATCCCAGGTACAGGATCGGCGGATGAATGACCATCGCCCAGTACTGCAGTAAAGGATTCAGGCCCCGGCCGTCAGGCGGGCTGAACTTCTGCATCGTTCCGCCGGGGAGGACCTGCACCAGCTCGTCAAAGGGGTTCGAGAGGAAGATGTTCAGGATCAGGAAGAACGACAGGTTGAACATCAGGACCGCGACGACGTACGGCATCATGTCGCGGTAGCGGAACCGGTTCTGGAAAACAACGATGCCGCTGAAAACCGCCGTGACAAACACCCAGAGAAGCATTGAACCGTCGTGGGCGCCCCACAGAGCGGCCAGCTTGTAGAACAGCGGAAGGTCGCGGCTCGTGGATTGAGCCACGTGCTCAACTGAGAAATCGCTCGTCGCCAGCAGGTAAAGCAATGAGACCAGTGCCAGCAGGATGCTTGCGCACGATGCGATCGCCGCCCGTTCTGCGCTGCGTACGATCCGGTGCTGCTTGAGGGCGGCCCCGAGCAGGGATGCGAAAAGCCCGTAGAGCGAAAGGCAGAGGGCAAGGAGAAGACAGAAAGTACCGAGATTACTCATCCACCACCTTAACCTGTTCGCCTGGTCCACCGGCGCGCGGCCGGCGAGTCAGTCTAAGTCGTCTTCTTGTTGTACTCGGCCTCGTACTTGGAGGCGCACTTCGCCTCAACGTGGCGGGCAAGAAGGACGCCGTCCTCGGAGAGCGTGCCCTCTACGACTGCCTTTGATCCCCCTTTGAAGGTGTCCGGCAGCACATCCCTGCCGATGTAGCGCACCTTGAGGTTCTTCCCGGAGTGTGTGATCACGAACTCCAGGCCGGGCCCGCTCCGCTCAATCGACCCATCCACCACATCACCGGCGATCTTCAACGTCTTGCCATGCAGATCACTCTTCATCGCGGAAAACTCGTCCACCGTGATGTAGTAGGACTTGCTCTCCTGGAAACCCACGAAACCGAGCCAGGAAAGTGCCGCGATTATGACCGCGCCGCCAATCAAGAACTTCCAGTTGGCGCTATTCATAGCGAATCTCCGTACCCGGCGGAAGGAAACAACACCCTCACACGCCTGACCTTAACCCCAGCTTACAGAACAATTAAGATCGATTTCATAACCCGAGGCAGCAGAAATTATACCACAGCGGGTAAGGGCTGGAAGGGTTGCCTCTCCACGGAGTTGAACGGGCCGCTTTGGAGGGGACTGCCCCGCGTCAACGCGGCAGGGCTCACCGCACGACGAACGTGGTCGGCTCCACCGTCGGATTCTGTAACGCCTTTTCCGCCTGGAGATTCCATTCCGTCAGATA
>JAFNAH010000500.1 GCA_017860075.1 Acidobacteriota bacterium
GAGAATTCTCTCAAGTACTATTTCAGAAACGAGTTTGCGTATTACAAGCTCGCCCAGGCTTACTGGCAGCAAAACAGGATTGATCTGGCGATGAAGAATTTCGCCAAGGCCTACCTTCTCGGCGGCCAGACCTCACGTCCGGCGCGGCAGTACCTGGATCAGCTCTACAAGTCGACCCACCAGCAGTCGCTCGTGGGCATCGAGCGCGTGATCGACAAAGCAAAGGAAGAACTGAAGGGTTCCTAGATCCCCCGCCTCAATTCCTGACGTAGCGCTCCGCGCTCACCCGCTTCGGGTGCGGAGCGCCTTGCGATACAAAGACGAGGTGACGAGCCGCTCAGCCTCGGCGCGGCCGACCCAGTCATATCCTGCAGCGGGTCGCGGCAACCCGGTTTTCACTTTCAGCGTGGCGTTGAATACCTGCGCCCTGATGCGGCGGTAGGTAATGGCATGGCTTACCGTGCCCGCCTCGCGCAGTCGGACGCTCATGCGCAGGGCGCCTCGGGCAAGGGCGTGTGCGGCGGGATGTGCCATCTCTGCTGGACCGATTGCCGCGGCAGGCAAGCCCCAGTCGCCGGGAACGAAATCCATCGGCTGCTTCGTGCACAGAAGGACGCGCCCGTCGCATTCCACCACCGTAAGGACAAGCCGAACCTCTTGAGAGGCGCGTTTGGAGCGCGGCGGGGGGATCCGATCCGCAATGCCGCGGATTCCTGCCTCGCAGAAGCCGCTCACCGGGCACTGTGCGCACAAAGGGCCGGAGGGCAGGCAGACCAGGGCGCCCAGCTCCATGACCGCCTGGTTGAACTGTGAGGCCCGGTCAGGCGGAATCCACGCGGTTGCCTGCCGCCAGAAATACTCCTCGCTGCGCCGGCGCGTGATTCCGTGGAGCCGGGAGATCAGACGGCGGACGTTCCCGTCCACGATCGGCTCGGGTTGGTTGAATGCAATAGAGAGAATGGCTCCGGCCGTGTATCGCCCGATCCCGGGGAGCGAAAGCAGCTCTCTCTGCGTTGCCGGGAATCTCCCGTGATGCCTGTGTACGATCATGGCCGCCGCCCGGCGAAGGTTTCGCGCGCGTGCGTAGTATCCGAGCCCCGCCCAGAGTTCCAGGACCTCCGGCTCGGAAGCACGGGCCAGGCTCCTGAGGTTCGGGAAACGCTTTATGAACCGTTCGTAGTAAGGCAATGCGGTCCTGACACGGGTCTGCTGCAACAGGATCTCGGAGATCCAAACCCGGTAGGGAGTCGGCGTATGGCGCCAGGGGAGGTCGCGTCGGTGCCTGGCGAACCAACGGAGCAGCGCTTTCTGGAACTCAGTGGTCTTCTCCCGGAGGAGGTACCCGCCTGCCCGCCTTTCCTTTCCTGCCATGAGTGATGAGCCCGGGAGAGTGCCGCGCATCAGCTCTCGTTGTAGAGTCGCGCGAAGAGTTCGACGGACCCCGGTGCATACCCTGCGTAGTGATTGTTGAAGTAGACATACACCGGCGTTCCCCGGCCCACGATGTCCCTGATAGGGGCGATCCATGACCGCATGCTGCCGGTTCGGTCGCGGATCAGGCTCTCCCAGTCGCGCTTCCGTTTCCCCTCTTCCCGCGCTTTCTTCACCGCCTCGTCCATCTCGCGGTGATTGCCGAGGAACCGGACATAAACGAAGGGAGCGGTGAACACTTCGTTGCGCTGCGCGAGTTTGGGCAGGGGGTCCATGGTGTAATAATCGATGAAGACGAGGGAGATGTTCCCGGCGCGCAGGAGATCCAGCAATTCCGGGCGGACCCATTTCGAGTTCCTGATCTCTATCCCCCACTTGAAACCTTCCACCAGGAGAGGTGCAAACCTCTCCAACCGCCGGAGAAAGTCCTCTCCGGTTGCGTATTCGTGCGGGTCCTTGCCTTTGGCTACGTAGGGAAACTGAAGAATCAGGGGCCCGAGTTTTTCCTTCAGCCGCGAAATGACCTCCAGGAACTCCTCGAGGTCCTGCTCGCAGCCTTCCAGGTACTTTTCGTGGCTGATCACCCTCGGGACCTTCGCCGAGAAGACAAATCCTTCCGGTGTCCGAGCGGCCCAGGCGTCAACCATCGCCCGGCTCGGTATGGAATACCAGGTGGAGTCGATCTCGACGGTTGACAGCTGCCGCGAGTAATACGAGATCATTTCGGAGGGGTCGAGCTCTTCCGGATAGAAGGAGCCGCACCAGTCGCGGGTGCTCCAGCTCGAGGTGCCGACCAGCAGGTTTGGCGGGAATCCGAGATCCATTTCAACCCGGATTTTAGCATGCGGGCGGACCATGGCTGCGCCACAAAATACCCGGTCGCCCGTGACCCGGGGGCCGGATGGTGGAGTGCCCTCCTGCCCGCGGAACCAGTTGTTCAACCCCTTCAGGGTTGGACTTTATGCGGGGCGGTCCGTTTCCCGGGGTTTGCACCCCGGGCTGTTCTATGCGACCCTTTCAGGGTCGTCGCTGCCAGGTGAGGATGAACTTGTCGAGAGCAAGCGCGTTGCATTTTCGGTAACGGGATCGGAAGATCGGGCGGCTTGCTAGGGGCGCTGTTCCATGCGACCCTTTCAGGGTCGTCGCTGCCAGGTGAGGATGAACTTGTCGAGAGCAAGAGCGCAGCATTTTCGGTAACGGGATCGGAAGATCGGGCGGCTTGCTAGGGGCGCTGTTCCATGCGA
>JAFNAH010000065.1 GCA_017860075.1 Acidobacteriota bacterium
GGAATGCTGATTGAGCCCAGCGCTCCGGACCGGATGTCATGAACCAGAATGCGGACAAGTACGGCCTCCGGCAATAGTTCCAGGGGCACCGTCAGCGATACGGTCCTTGTTTCCAGGGCACTCTTGTATTCGGACTGTTTCAAGCGCAGGTTGGCGGTGTGCCCGGCCGTCTTGAGGTACTTATCTCTCGGGCCAAATTGCACCAGCCAGATGTCGAGTCCGCACTCAGAGACATCGTCGGTGAGTTGGAAGGAAACCTCCGCGGGATCAATGTCCAATCTGCAGGCCATGGCCTGGCGCGAACCGCTGAACTGTGCCGTCAGGCCGAGTTGCGTGGCTTCAATGGGATTCCACATAGCAGCATCGAGCAGGGCCTGACGATACCCGGTGTCGACGGGGACATCCGGCTGCGCGAAATACCCGCTCCGGCACCGGATCTGAACATCGGGGCGCGCTACGCTGACCTTGATCCTGCGAAAGTCGCCGTTCCATGATTTGTGCGACGGGTAGTACCCGAGCAGGTAAGACGCCTGCCGATCCTCCGACGCCTGCTGGAGAGCACCCTGCAGATCGTTAGTGTTGTAGAAAGCCAGACCTCCTGTACGTTCTGCCCAGGCTTTCATGTTTCTGAAGTTGACCGTATCAGGCCACCCGGATTGGGGACGGATGGTATCACGGGCGGCGTTGTATTCCTGCGGGGAGATCAGCCCGCGTGCGTCCACCGGATAAACAGCGAGATTCGCGTCACTCAGGGCCCTGATTGCCCGTTCGATCTCCCGCTTCAGATTCGGCTTGGTTGAGCCCGGCCTGATCTTCCAGGAGGCGGTATTGGTCAGGATCCAGTCGGGGAAGCTGCCGGACACCCAGATCAGGTTCTTACGACCCGGCAACCGGTAGAGGTGATTTGCGATCGACTCCAGGAGCCGGACGGTCCTCAGTGAACGATCACGGTCAAAATAGTCGACAAGCCCGAAGGTCAATTCGCCCAGCCAGGCGTCGAAGTGGGTCGCCGGGCTCATGTCCATATCGTAGAGCGGAGTGTCCAGACTGGGGGTCAGCTCTCCGCGGTAGTCCGCCAACGCCTTCTTGAGAGCAGACACATCCCCTGTGACTTCCTGCAGCACACGGGGTCCGCGCCCCATGACGTACAATCCCACGTTGCTCCCCGGCTTGAGCTGGGTGAGGAATTTCTGGACCTGCATCCGCACGTAAGGTTGATCCTGGATCCGTGTATTCAGACCGTCGATCAGGATCACCGTGACGCCCGAAGAAGCAGGACCGGACCAGTCGAAGCGATTGGAAAACGTGCCGGCAGGAAGAGGCATGAGTTTCGTGCCGGATTCCTTGGTCTTGCCGGCGGTGAACACGCTGATCGGTTCCTCGCGGCCTCCGTCGGACAGGGAAAAATCCTCCTGCTTCAGGTCTGTAACCGGCTCGCCCTTCTTTGTCTCCGCGACTACGACGACCTCAACAAGCCGGGTGGTCACACGTACCGTTGCCTGTTCGGAGGCGACGACGGGAACCATCCCCGGGTTCGCGGACAGAAGCGCCAGCAACATGAGTCCTGAGGCAGAAGAGGCAAGCTGATTGCCGGTCATAGTCATTTTTCGGATGGCAGGGGGATTCCCCTGTTTCATCCGCAATCCGCGCTCATCGGAGCATAGCTCATAACGACCCCTTTCGGTAGCGGGCTTTCTGCGACTCAGACAGTGGGGATCTTGGCCTGGTGTCTGAATCGCCCGGCGCATTTGGCGGCTCGACTTCAAGCGGGTGGCTGGTGATATGATGGCGCCCCTGTTGGCCTCTTTTATTGGAGGATCGAAGGCGGCCAGGTTGCAGAGATCGGGCGCATCTGATCCGTAACTCATAACCGAAGACAGGACATACCTCATGAAGCTGAAGGTTCATGTGATGCAAAGGACGGTTGGCCCTCTGACAGCTGCACTTTTTTTCGCGTGCACATTGCTGGCGGCAGGTGAGGGAAGAGAACCGGACGCCACTGCCGGGACTACGAAGGAAGAGATCGCCCTGTTGAAGCTTCAACTCGCGGCCCAGCAACAGCAGATCGATCAGTTGCGCCGTGAACTCGACGAACAGAAGAGCGTGTTGCGCCTGGCCGTCCGCGAAGCTGTCCAGGCGCCGGAAAACCAGGTTGCCGCGCGTGCTGTGGAGGAATATCGTCAGCCCCAGGTAGCTTCACTTGCGCCGGCGATCCCGCTTTCGGGATCCGGCGGCGCGCCAGTTACGACTCCTCCCGTCGTGAGCCAGGCGCGGAGCGAACCTGAGAAAGCGGCTCCCATGACCTTCAGCATCGGGTCAGCCCGCATCAGCCCGGTAGGCTTCGCGGAAGTCGTAGGGTACGTCCGCGACGCGAACTTCGGCAGCGGACTCGGCACCAACTTTGCCGCAATCCCGTACAGCACCACTGCCCAGGGCAACCTGTCCGAGGCGAATCTCAGCGCCCAGCAATCGCGGCTCGGATTCCGTCTGGACACCCGGGTGCCGGGGATGGATCTTCTCGCGTATGTGGAAACAGACTTCCTTGGCACGGCTGCCGGAAATGTCGCCGTAACCGCCAACGGCAACTCCGTGCGCATGCGCCTCTTCTGGTTCAACCTGACAAGGGGTAAGTTCGAATTCCTGGCCGGGCAGTCCTGGAGTCTTCTCACCCCCAACCGGAAAGGCATCTCCCCGCTACCCCCGGGCATTTTCAACACGATGGTGGTTGATCCGAACAACCACGTCGGGCTGGTCTGGACGCGCTCGCCACAGGTCCGGTTTGTGTACCACCCCAACAGCACGGTGACCATGGCGGCATCGCTGGAATCCCCGACTCAATATGCCGGCGGCGCCGGCGGCGCCGGAGTAATCACCTTCCCCTCTGAGCTAGCATCTTCATACTCGGTCCAGTTGAACACCGGGAGCGGCATCTACGGCTCGCCCAGCCCTCTTCCCGACTTCATAGGCAAGCTTGCGTTGGACCACACGGTTGGCGGTCGCGCTTTCCATTTGGAGTTTGCGGGACTCCTGCGGAGGTTTGCCGTTTTCAATCCGTTGACACAGGTGTCCTACGGCGCCATGGGCGGCGGCGGCAGTGTGAACGGCAACTTCGAGATCGTGAAGAACTTCCGTCTATTTGGGAGCAGCTTCTACAGCGACGGCGGCGGCAGGTATATGTATGGACTGGGTCCGGACCTGATCGCGCGCGGCGACGGATCGTTATCCTCTGTGCGAGCCTACTCGACGCTCGACGGATTTGAAGTCGTGGCGCATCCCCGCGTTACCGTCTATGGTTACTACGGGGGCGCCTACTTCCAGAAGAACACGGCGACCGATTCCGTGACCGGCAAGCCGATCGGCTATGGGTACAGTGGCTCGCCAACGAGCCACAACCGTGCGATACAGCAGGTCACCTTCGGCTTGTCATACCTGTTCTGGCGCAAACCCGAATATGGAGGTCTGTCGCTCAACACGCAGTACTCCTACATCTTCCGGAATCCATGGGATCCTGCACCGAGTCAGCTGGGCGACGCGCACGCCAACATGCTTTTCCTCGGTTTCAGGTACCTGCTGCCCGGAGCGGCTCCCAGCCCCAAGTGAAGCGGGTCTGCGGCAAAGCGGGTCCGGTCTGTCAGACCGGGCCCTGACCCGAGGTGAGTGTGCCAGGAGGTCGTGCTTCAGCGCAGCACACCCTTGGCGTCCCGACAGGCGCGGCGACGCGATATGCGGGCGGCCGTTTAAAGAATGATTTCCTGCCTGGCGGCGTCGAACCGGGCAGTCTTCTTCTGCAGGTATGAAAGCATGCCCATGCAAAGGGCCGCCTGCACGTTGCAGCCGAACTCGACGTCGCTGACCGGCTTTTCGCGCGTTCTAACGCACTGCAGGAAGTTCTTCCAGTGGGCCACGGTGCTGTTGGGCTTCTCCCCGGCGATGACAGTCGGCTCGCCCTTGCGCGGGTAGAGCGTCACCGTGTCGCAACCGACCTCCCAGACAGGGTTCTGCAACGTGATTGTTCCTTCGTCGCCGCGGATCGCGGGCTCGGTCATATACTCATTGGCCAGGGTGCAGACCAGAACGACCGAGAGTTTCTCCGGGAAGTCGAGGCACATATTGAAAGTGTCAGGCACCTCGCGCCCATAGTCATCGTATTTGAAAATACCGCCGGATGTGCTGGCCAGGGAAGGAGTCTTCAGGCCGAGGGTGCTGAGTATCGGCGTGTAGACATGAGGAAACAGGTCTGTGCAGGGACCGCCGGCATAATCCAGAAACATGCGCCAGCTGAAGAACCGTTCGACGCTGAACGGGACTTTGGGGGCGTCGCCGAGGAACGAATCCCAATCGAGATCGGGCCCCGGTTGTGCTTCCTTGTCCGGGATCGGCATGCGCTCGCCCCAGTCCCCGTATCGGTAGAAGCCGGCCAGCACGTGCTGCGGCCTGCCGATCGCGCCCTTCTGGATCATTTCCCTGATCCTGGGCCAGAAGCTGCTCGAGTTGCCCTGGTTCCCGACCTGGACGATGCGGTTGAGCTTGCTTGTTTCTTCCAGGAGTTTCTTGCTGAGGTCGAACTGCGACCAGTGTCCCATCGGCTTTTCACAGTACACGTCCTTGCCCGCACGGATGGCATCGAGAGCCTGGGGTATGTGAAGCCTGTCGGGAGAGGCAATGCAGACAACGTCCACCTCTTTGTCGGCCAGCAGTTCCTGGTGATGCATGTAGGATTTGGCCTTTGATCTTTCGGCCGAAGATCGCATGCGCGGGGCATAGGCGTCGCTCACGGCGACGATCCGGATCTTCTCGCCGCCTTCGATCATGCTCTGCAGCATTCGAACGTGGTACTGGCCTCGCCCGCCGACGCCGATCAGGCCGACGCCGAGTTGGTCGTTAACGTTCTGCGCCCGGGCTATCCGGGGCGCGAACGATGCGCCGGTTGCCGCCGCCGCACCGGCGGCAGCCGCGCCCAGGAATTCGCGTCTGCTTGTCTTTGCAGATCTGGCCTTCTCCGATTGGACCGTGTTTCTCATGATCAACTCCGCAGGAATGGTTACCGGCCGGGTGAATTCTTCAGTTTCTCTACGAAGAGCAGCCTGTCCCGCTCGGGCAGGAGCTTGTTGTTGGAGGCCTTCCGGTACACGGCCTGAGCCTCGCGCAGCCGGCCGCGTTTCTCGAGCACAGCGGCCAGCAGAGACCAGGCATCAGGATTCTCCGGGTGACGGGCGACGAGCGCCTGGAGTTGAGGGATGGCCTCGTCCGTCCTGCCGCCCTGGTTCAGGTAGAAGGCCAGCGTGTAAGCGTACTTCAGACTTTCCGGATGCAGCTCCACGGCCTTCCGGCACCAGACGATCGCTTCGTCGAGCCGGTCGCGTGCCAGCAATACGCCGAGGTTGTATGCCGCTTCCGCCATCGTGGGATCTGCTGCGAGGGCCGCGCGAAGGTGTTTCTCCGCCTCTGCAAAGTCCCGGTTCTCCGCCTCGAGCAGCCCCATGTTGAAGTTCGCAGCGGCGCTCGCCGGGTCGATCTGGAGTGCCTTGCGCAACAATTGCCCCGCCTCTGCGTTGCGTCCGAGCCGGGCCTGCGAGATTGACGCGTTGACGTAAGGCATGACGACATCAGGCCGGAGTGTTATCGCGATCTCAAAGGATGCCAGGGCGCGCTCCGGCTCGCTGCGGTCAAGGTAGAAGGAGCCAAGGTTGAAGTACAAGGTCCAGTCGTCCGGCCGCGATCGGAACGACTCCACGAGCTCCTGGGAGGCCGCGTCCAGGCTTTTTCGGTCTTCGGTGCTCAACAGATCCGGGGGATAAAGTGCCAGGGATCTCGCGGCCCGAACGCGGACGAGGCGGTATTCGTCGCGGGTTGCCTGCAGCAAGGCGTCCCGGTTTTCCGTGGTCAGGGAAGCTCCCAGGTGCTGCGCAGCCGCGCCACGGACGAGGGGCGAAGGATCCTGCGCCGCCTTCCGGATCGCGGGCCACTTCCGTTCATCAGGGCAGGTTTCGAGCAACCGGACCAGTGAAGTGGCGAACACCTCGTCCCGCTCCGCGCTAGTCAGGTACTGCAACATCTCTGCCAGTTGCGCCCAATTCCCCTTGCGCGCGGCCGCGACGAGGCCCGCGCGGTAGAGAACCGGCTTCTGGTAGTCGCGTTTCCGCCAGGCGCGGATGTGACGATCCGCCCAGGCAGCGTCGTGGTCGGAGTGACAGATGTTGCAGGCATTAGGCGACTTGAATGCGACGGTTGCCGCCGGCGCAGGCGGCAGCATCGAATGGTCGCTGCGATGCATCCGGGCGAACTCGGTCATCGGCATGTGGCACGAGATGCAGAGGCTGCCGGGGCCGTCGGATTTGTGATGGGTGTGCCCCGTCAGGTTCGCAGCCTTCTCTGTGTGGCATGTCACGCACGCGCCGTTCGGGTTTTCCCTCTTGAAGCGATAACGTCCGCTTGAAGTGTGGCAGTACACGCAATCAAGAGTGCCGGACTTGGCGCAGGGGCTCATCCGCCATGACGTGTAGGTGTAGTTTTCGCCCAGGTCGCGTCCGTCCGGGTAGAAATCCGGATTTTCGAGTGTCGCCAGGTCGAAATGGTCGAAGTAGCGGCTGCCCGGGGTGAATGTCGATTTCACGATCATCATCTTTGCGTGGCACGGGGCGCAGGTGTCGTTCCGCTGCTGGTGGGTTAGCGTCCTGTTGCTTATAAGCCCGAGTTTGGCGGGGCGCTCACCGGGGGCAGCCTCGCTGAAAAGCCGGACATGTTCGCCTGCCGGCCCGTGACAGGTCTCGCAGTTGATTCCAGGCTCGGCCCACGTGGTCCGGTAGGTGTCGGTCTTGAGGTCGTAGTTTGTCGACAACTGGCTGACATGACAGCTGTAACATGATGTATTGAAAGTCAGCAAAGGGTCTTTCCAATCGATCGGCCGGTCCTCAGCCTCGATGAAATGGCGAACCATGCTCCCGGTAGCATCGAACCATTCCTTCTTGTTCACGTCGAAGGCCAGGGGGAGGACCTGCAGTTTTCCACGCTCCATGGGTGTCAGCAGGTAGAACACGTTCTTACCGCCCAGAGCGTGGACTATCGCGTATTTCCGATCACCCCCGTCGGCGGTAGCGGAGACGAAGCCCGCCGAAGGGCTGATCTCGGCCCGGTACCTCAGGCCGGTAACCGTGATCTCCTTTTGAGCGGCTTGACCAAGTTGCTGCGCAAGTCCGGCGGAATACGGCTGCATGGCAAGGCCGTGGAATGAGGTGGACCAGAGCTTGTAGAAACGCTCGTGACA
>JAFNAH010000501.1 GCA_017860075.1 Acidobacteriota bacterium
CCAAGGAGGAATGGGACTCCCTCGCCCAGTTCATCCTGCTTGGAGCTCTTACAGGAAGCCTCGTGCGGTCAGGCGATCTGCCCCGCCGGTTGACCCCGGCCGCGGCGATTACATCGCTTCTCCTGCTGCCCTGCCTGCTCGAGGCCGGCCAGCTTTTCGTGGTGTCGCATGCGCCCTCCCTTCGCGACGCCGGCATGGACACAGCCGGGGCGCTGGCAGGTCTGGCTATGGCCTGGCGTCGCCCCGGTTTCCTGCGTCCGCAAGCGGGACTCGCGATTGTAGGCTTGGGGGTTCTAGCAGCGGGCTTGAACCCCTATCGGTTTGTTCCGTGGGATCGGCGATCGCATTTTGAGTTCGTCCCGCTCGTCGAATACTACCGGAACACAACCGCCGCGGCTCTGTACGACGCCGGGATTGGCCTGGTGAGCTTTGCGTTGTTCGGCGCGCTACTCGAACAGTCATGCCGCTGCAGGCGCTGGATCGTGGCAGGGGCAGCCGCGGGTTTCGCTGCCATCATCGAACTTCTTCAGCTGAATCTGCCGGGCCGGTATGCGGGTACCACAGACATCATCATCGCGGGATTGGGTGCGTGGGTCGGTGCATTTGTGAGTCAGCCAATCCGGGTGACCGACGCTCGCCAGGCCGCGGATGAGTCCCGATCCCCCCGGTCTCTGATCGCGGATCACTGATCGGCGGGCGCGTGGGAACGAGAGCTGGTTGCTAAACTCGCCGGCTTAGAAACCCGCCGCACGGGGGCGCTGGTCCCAGGCGTCGAAGACACGACACCATCGCCTGGGATCTTCGGCCTGCAGCTTCTCCGTCTCCGCGCCGATCCGTTTTGATTCGGCCAGAACGGCAGCCGACTTCTCAGCCTGGCCGCGCGCGTCCAGCACCCTGCTCAGCAGGTACAGAACCAGCGGACGATAGGGGTGGCCGGCCACGATCCGTTCGAGGATCGATTCCGCCGCCTCCATGTTCCCCTGCAGGTAGCGCAGTATGGCAAGGTTCAGCGCCACATCCGGGTCCGACCTGGAAAGCCTGTCCGCCTCCAGCAGGTGCTGAACCGCGAGCGCATAGTCGCCCTGCCTCACCTCCGCAACACCCAGGTTGTTGAGGACGGCGACCGACGGGCTCGCCGCCGCCAGTGCCGAGTAAGCGCTCACCGCTTCGGCGAAGGCGTCCTTCCTGATGTAGCATACGCCGAGCATGAACTGTCCCTCGAGCGCGCACCGCGTCGGCGAAGGCGTCCTTCCTGATGTAGCATACGCCGAGCATGAACTGTCCTTCGAGGTACCCGCCCTGGCAGCGTGCGGCTTCCAGGTAGCGTATGGCGCTTTCGCAGTTGCCGGCCTCATAATAGTAGCGTCCCAACCGGAAGAGCGCATCCGGGAAGTTCGGGTACAGCGTCACCGCCCGCTTGACAGCCAGCACCTGATCCTCTTCGTTCGGCACCTGCAGGCTCTCCACGAACTGGGCGTAGGCGTTGTTGGGAATTTTGCGCGTCCTTTCACGGAAGCGGTCCCTGGCAAGCGCCTTGTTGAGCCCTGAATTGGTGATGACGTCGTACGCGAGCGTGTTTTCCATCTGCGGCAGCATGCTGAGCGGCCCGGTCGCCGAGATGGCGCCCCCCTTCCTCATGGTCTTCAGGTCGATGAACTGGAGCTTGATGTCCAGCCTGTCTTCCGTGCCCGAGTATCGACCCGTCACGATGTAGTCGACTTCGGCAATCTGGCCGACACGGATCATGCTGGCGTTGCTCAGCTGCAATCCGGAAGGAAGGTCGGCGCGTTGCAGACACTCGAGGCGCTCGTCCCTGCCGATGACGTCCACTCCCGGGATTCGCATCTGCTCGCCGACAGACAGCGCGACCGCCTCGCCCACCCACGCAAGCGACTGACCGGCCCCGTTCTCGAGCGGGAAGAGCATGAATGAAGCGCCGCCGGGGGCACTCAACAGGGCCAGCAGGATCGGAAGCATTTGGAAAATCTATCATAGAGAATTCAGAATGCAGAAGCTTTGGTTTTGGGACGCGGATGAACACTGACACACGCGGATCCAGTAGTATCGTCTGCGATCCGCGTGCGTCAGCGTCAATCCGCGTCCGGAGAGGTTTTGTCGCGAGCTACTGCTCCAGGACGTACTCCTTCTCGCGTAAGACGAGGCTGGCGGTCGCGACGAAGAGCGCGGACATCAGGACCAGAGTAAGGACCGACTCCGCCGGCGGCGTGCGCTCGCCGATCAGCATCGCGATCGCGCTTGCGGTGTCCCCGTGCGGCGAGATCGACTGGATATAGTGCGTGATCGTCAGTTTGCGCGTGAAGCCCGGGAGGTACGATATGATCGCCTCCCAACCGAATCCGTAGATCATCCCCACCAGGATCGGATGCTTCAGCCAGGCGCCCAGCAGAGCAAAAAATCCCCCGTAGGCCATGATCGCCAGAAAAACGATCCCGATGTCCTTCGCGAGCGTTCGCGCATCATCGAAAAATGCGGCCATGTCCGGTCGCAGATAGAGAATCACGTAGCTCAGAAAGATCGTCGGCAGGATCAGGACGGCGGCGATCCAGACCAGGGCCAGGTATTTCCCGATCATGATCACGGGCCTCGGTATCGGGCGCATGAAGAGGTAGGTGAGCGTCTTCCCTTCGACCTCTTCCGAGATCAGGGCGGTGCCGTAGAAAAGCGTCACGAAGACGACCAGGAAGTGGATCACGGCTGTGGTCATCAGCGCGCCGAACACCTGCGGTCCCGTGACCGGCACCCGGATCCAGTGGTACGAGAGTATCAGCCTCCCGGTGACGGAGAGCCCCAGGATGATCAGCGAGATCAGCGCGACGAAGATCGTCTTCTTGCTCCAGAAAAGGGTGTCAAGCGTGAGCAGGGCGATCGTCCTGGCGTCGCGCCATGCTTTGCCGGGCTGAAGTCTGAGAGCGTTTACTGGATTCATCATTTCACCAGGTAATGGAAAACAGCCTGCAGGTTGTCGTCCGGGGAGGTGATCTCCTCCAACTCGATCCCGTTGTCCAGCAGCAGGTCCGGAAGTCTTTCGTAAAAGGCGTCAGGCTGGCGCGATTCCACGGTAAGGGCATTGCGCTCCGGGTGGAAGCGCACGCTGACCACATCCGGGAACCTCACTACCAGCTCGGCCAGGCGCCTCGGATCCGAGCAGTGGATGTAGATGTTGTGCGGGTGCTTGTCGATCAGGTCCCGGATCTGGTGAACGTCCCCCTCGGCCAGCACCTGCCCGTTGTGCATGAGGAGGATCGTGCTCGTCATCGCCTCGATCTCGTGCAGTATGTGACTGGAGACGACGACACACTTGCCCTCGCGGCCCCACTCCCGGATCACCTCAATCGTCTCGTGCCGCCCCACCGGATCCATGCCGGCGAGCGGCTCGTCGAGGATGATCAGTTCCGGATCATGCGCGACGGCCTGCGCCATCTTGATCCGCTGGCGCATACCCTTGGAGTAGGCGGCGATCTTCTTGTCGCGCGCTGCGGTCATCTTGACCCGTTCGAGCGCAACGCCCGTGCGCTTCACCACCTCTTCCTCGCGGAAGCCGTGCAGGCGGAGAAGCGCCGCCACGAACTCGCCGCCGGTCATCCGCTCGTAGAAGGCGTCCTGTTCCGGGCAGAACCCGATGCGGTGGAGAAGGCCGCAGTTGTTCCAGATCTTCTCGCCGAAAATCGAGATCCCGCCCTGGCTGGGGTGCAACTGCCCCGTGGCGAGCTTCATCAGCGTCGACTTCCCGGCGCCGTTGGGTCCCAGCAGGCCCGTCACGCC
>JAFNAH010000066.1 GCA_017860075.1 Acidobacteriota bacterium
TTGAGCCGGGACGCACCACGCTCCCGTCCCTGCTGCAGAGGGCAGGCTACACAACCGGCGTGGTGGGCAAGTGGCACCTCGGTCTCGGCTCCGGCAACCTCGACTGGAACACGGAGATCAGGCCCGGTCCACTCGACATCGGCTTCGACTATTCCTTCATTATTCCCGCCACAGGTGATCGTGTTCCCTGCGTTTTCGTGGAAGGCCGCCGAGTGGTCGGGCTGGATCCGAACGATCCCATCCGTGTGAGTTACGAACAAGCAGTCGGTGACGATCCGACCGGTAAGGACCACCCTGAGTTTCTCAAGATGCATCCAAGTCACGGCCACGATCAGACAATCGTGAACGGCATCAGCCGCATCGGCTACATGAGCGGTGGGAAATCTGCTCGCTGGGTCGACGAAGACATTGCCGACGTCATCACTGCCAGGGCAACCGCGTTCATCGAGCAGAACCGTGACCGGCCATTCTTCCTGTATTTCGCAACCCATGACATCCACGTCCCGCGGGTGCCGCATCCGCGGTTCGCTGGCAGGAGCGGCCTGGGTCCACGCGGCGACGTCATCCTGGAATTCGATTGGAGCGCGGGCGAGATCCTCAAGACACTCGATCGGCTGAATCTCGCACGAAACACGCTGGTGATCTTGACCAGCGACAACGGTCCTGTTGTTGACGACGGTTATAAAGACCAGGCGGTCGAACTGCTGGACGGGCACAAGCCGAGCGGGCCTCTGCGCGGCGGGAAGTAGAAGGCCGGCGTCTCGGATGCCCTGGTTTCGCAGATTGATTTCCTGTCGAGCTTCGCCGCGCTGACCGGACAGCGGCTCACCGATGCGGACGCGCCCGACAGCTATAACGTTCTCGATGCGCTGTTGGGCCGATCAGGGACAGGCCGGGATCAACTCGTGGAACACGCCGGGACACTCTCGCTTATCGAGGGCCGGTGGAAGTACATAGAACCGTCCGGCGGGCCAAGGATGAACAAGTACACCAACACAGAGTTGGGCAACGATCCGCAGCCTCAGCTGTACGACCTGGCGGTCGATCTGGGAGAGAAGCGGAACGTCGCGGCTGAGCACCCCGATCTGGTCCGGGATATGGCCGTGCAATTGAAGAGGATCCGTAAGTAGGTCCGGTCTGTCAGACCGGACCATCATACAGAGATCGCCGTGCGGCGGGTCTCTGAAGCTGTGAATAATTCACCGCAGAGGCGCAAAGACCGCAGAGAGTGATTTCTATCTGATTTAGAATCAAGTATTTATCTCTGCGAACTCTGCGTCTCTGCGGTGCTCATAGATTTTTTCACAGCTTCGGAGACCCGCCGGGGCCTCAGAGAGGCGCCGGACGAGGCGATTTACCGAATCACGAATATCTGGCCCTGCTTCAGCTTGTGGTATCGCTGCTGCAGATCCTTCGAGAGCCGCAGGTACAACTCATCAGGATAACCCTTGGTCCAGAACTGATTTTCCGGGTCCTCCCGGTATGTCTGGAAATGTTGCGGGAAGATATAGGCCGGCTCGAGCCTGTTGATCAGGATCATCGACCGGTCGATGTACATGTTGTGAACCGTCGGCGAAACGAATAGCGCGTCGATGTTCTTCAGGTTCAAGTGCTCTTCCGTTAAGACGGAATCGCCGGGCTGAAACAGCCGTTTCCCCCCGACCGTGAAAAGGTAGCCGCAATTATTCGCGATGGAGTAAACGAAGTCCTCCTCCCTGGTCAGCACCGTGAAGTCCTGGTTCCCGTGAATTGCATGAGTCGGATCCACGTGAATCCCCTTGACGTCGAACGCCTGCCCCGGGGTCGGCACCACGATCCTGTCCGAGGCGATCCCCAGCCGCGCCGCCTCGGCCAGGCAGGTGCGCGGCAGCACAAAAGTGCACCGTGGCTTTTGAGCCAGAGTCTTCAGCGTGGGGCCGTTGAAATGGTCGCCATGATGATGCGTCACGAAAACGACATCGATCTCCGGCGCAAGCTGCGCGGCCGAAATGGGAGGCGGGAAGACCTTCTCTTCCGTCTCCAGGTCGACATCGATCCCGAACAACAGCTCGCCTGACTTGATCAGCCAGCCGTCGTTTCCTGTCCACCAGAGCGCAATTCCCTCGTAGCGGGCCCGGATCTGCTCGAGGAGCGACGATTCGGGCGATGCTGCGTCAACATTGCCCGAAAGGAGCAGGCTGCCCGAGAGGACGGCCGCCGCCAGCGCCGATGCGATCTTCCCTGAGTTCATTTGCACCTCCGCCAGGAGGATAAACCATATTAAGAATTCAGAATTCAGAATTCTGAATTCAGAAGGAGTTGTTCGGGGTGGCCGGTCGAGATAGAATCCGGCTCGTCTCCGGCCCCCGGATTTCGGCGCCCTTCGCTGAAGGCCCGGGAACACCAGCACTGTGAGGAGCTTCTATGGCGTTGATCCAGTTCACCAGAAACCATACAGACCACTCAACCGACAAAGGCTATCAGTTCGAGTTCTTCTGCGACCGCTGCGGAAACGGATTCATGAGTGAGTTCAAGGCTTCCGCGACCGGATTTGCGACGAGCGCACTGCGCGCGGCGGGCGATGTGTTCGGAGGCATCTTCGGCCAGGCAAGCGCCGGCAGCTACGAAGTCGAACGGATGGTGAGGGGCCCCGGGCACGACAAGGCCTTCCGCGACGCCGTCGGCGAGACGAAACCGAATTTTCGCCAGTGCCCCAAGTGCTCCCACTGGGTCTGCCTGAACACGTGTTGGAATCAGAAGAGAGGACTGTGCTACGAGTGTGCTCCCAACGTCGAAACGGAACTCGCCGCGGCCCAGGCCCAGACGACCGTCGAGCAGATCCGCGAGAAGGTGCGGTCGGTCGACCTGACGAAGGACATCGACATCACCAGCGAAGCCGCCGCTCTCTGCCCTAGCTGCGGTGCGCGAACCCAGGGTGCGAAGTTCTGCCCGGAATGCGGCAAGCCGCTCCGTCCGAAAGACGAGTGCCCGCGATGCGGCACAAAGACGGAAGCCGGGACAAAGTTCTGCCCGGAATGCGGCAACAAGATGGTCTAATCATGCCATCCTTCGCCGGACGTTTTCAGATCACCAATCCCGACGGCACGGGTGGCCTGGCAGCGGCTTGCTCTGCCTCCTTCGACGCCGAACGCATGGCACTTGCGCCTGCCGCCGGCGCCCCGCTCGCGTTCGATCTCGGAGACATAGATGAGTTTCACCCCGCCGACTACGAACTCACTCTCAAACTTTACACGGGCCAGGAAGTCCTGCTCGGGCAATTCGGCAAGGCCTTCCAAAACCTGTGTCATGATCTGCTCGCCGCCTGGCGCGACCGGGTGGTTCGTTGTCTCCTTCTCGAGGATCTGGAGGAGCTGGCCCGACTGGAAGGCTTCGCAGATCTCGACTCCGCGGAGCGCCGGCTCGCGCAGCCGGTTGAGGTCCGCCTTTACAGGAGCAATCTTGCCATCCTGCCCGAATCGGCCACCGGTTTCCACTGGCGGCTGGCCGACATCGATGCCGTGCATTTTGACGCGAAAGACTACGCGCTCACGATCCGGTCCGGGACGGACCGGCTGAGCATCTCGAAGCTGGCCAGGCGAACCGATGAATTTCGGGATCGCCTCCACGATGCGATGACGGTATTGTCGCAGCAAAGTGCGGCGGTGGTGCAGAAGCTGTTCCCGTTCCTCTCCCCGGACGAGTTGCAGCGGGTGACTGAAGTACTGAAGGAAGGCAGATCGGTGCCGCTCTCAGCGCTGACAGGAGTCCATCGCCGGATTGAACAGGCTCTGACCGAGAACGCGATCGACGCGGAACTCCGACCCTACTTTGACGGCCTGAAGGAGCAGAGCACCGCCGACGGTATCTTCACAGGGTTCAGGCTGATCCGGAGAGAAGCCGAACCCGGCGGGAATGGAGCAGAACCGCCCGAGGCGGCAGGGGAGGCAGGGGCAGCCGATTCTCCGCTCGAGCCCCCGGGAGTGGAAGCGCCCGTTGAGGATGGGAAGAGCGGTGATGTTCTCCACTGGTTTTTCTTCCCGCTCGGCGCCGTAAATGCCGCCGGCGCTCGTGCGAGCGTCATCGCGTGGGAGGCGACTTCCAGGTCCGGCCGGGCGACATACTGCTTTCGCATGCCGCCTGCTGAAGAAATCTCCCGATCGCAGGACGCAAGCCGGGATCCGTTCCGAGTCGATGCTGCTGTCCATCGCCTGAATCGCGGCATTGCGTTACTCAACTTCCACCGGGAGCCGATCTACCTGCCTGACGACTCGCTGGAACTCCAGCCCCGTTTTCGTCGGTATGCGATCGCAGCGAGGAAGATCCCAGTCCTGCGCGAGTTACGCAATCAGTTCCTTGGCCGCGCAATCCACACGACTCCCGAAGCCTGGAGGAAGCAGTTGCAGGCGCTCCTGGCGAAAGCCTGACTTTCTATGGCAGAGGCCGTACGGCCCGGGCTCAACAGCAGGCGTTGTTGTTGTACGAGAAAGGGGTGAGCAATGAACCTGGATACCGTCTTCCCTCTTTTCAGCAACCGTAACCGGAAGGACACGGCAATTTCATCATGGCAGAGCGGTGCACGGGCGAGCATCGCAGGCGGGCTCCTCCTCATGGTCGCCGTGGTCTCCGTCGGATGCGGCAAGAAGGAGCCGCCTCCGGCTGAGAAGACTGCAGCTCAATCCCGGATTACCGTGACGGCAAAAGCCGGTGCGCCGGTCGTTGTCAGCTCAGCGGAGGCGGAGTTCGACATTCTGCCCTCCGGGTACGTGCAGGCATTTCTCCTCAAGGACGGCAAGCGCCTGTCGCTGGACGAACCCGAAGCGGGTGCTGCATCGGCCGGGGACATTGTCGTGGTCGCGGACAGCGAAATTCGCGATTTCGCCCTCGATTTCGGGCACGTGAATATCTCCGACGCCGGCGCAAGGCTCGGAGCGACCGGCAAGAGAGTGGAGATCCAGGGGCGCAGCCCTTCTGCAGCGGGAATCGAGAAGCTGTTCACGCTGGAGGTATACGACGACTTCCCGACGATCGCGCTCAGCACCGTAGCCTACAAGAACTCCGGCACGAACGAGCTCAGGATTGACCGGATAGCGACGCAAAGGCATCGGCTCGATGCCACGCTTGCCGATCCCAAGTCGCCTCCGCATGACCTCTGGTCGTTCCAGGGGTCTGCCTATGACTGGGGCAAGCCCGACGTGCTTCGAATCCAGGCCAATTTCTCTCAGACGAACATGATGGGCGGACCCGGTCCCGAAGGGCTGGGCGGCGGCATTCCGGTAGTCGATTTCTGGAGCGCGACGTCCGGTGAGGCGATCGGCCACCTGGAGACTCTGCCGATCGTTCTCTCTCTCCCTGTCAGGGTGGAGAGCGACGGGCGTGTCGGAATCTCGATGGTACTGGAGCCGCAGGTCAGCCTGAAGCCGGGCGAGTCGTATTCGACTCCATGGAATTTCGTCATGGTCCATTCCGGGGACTACTACGAGTCACTGAGCCTGTGGTCCCGCGCGCAGCAACGACAGGGGTGGACACTCCCGAAGCCGACTGACGCCGATTACGGCGTCAACTGGTGCGGCTGGGGATACGAGACCGACTTCACCCCGGCGCAAATGCTGGGGACAATTCCGAAACTCAAGGAGCTGGGCATCCGGTGGGCCACTTTGGATTTCTGCTGGTTCGACAGCTTCGGCGACTGGAATCCGAGAGGTGACAACTTCCCGGGAGACTCCATGAAGAAGCTGGTCGACGAGTTTCACCGGCAGGGGATAAAGATCACGCTATGGTGGCAACCGCTTACCGTGGAAGGGATCAAGGGGAAGGATTCACTCGGCAAGCCCATCACAATGTCGAAAGTGATGAAGGAGCACGCCGACTGGCTGATCCTCGACAAGGAGGGCAAGTTCGCGCGCCTGGTCAGCCCCGTGAGCGGGATGGCCGTCATGTGCCCGGCCCTGCCGCAAGTCATTGCATACCACAGGGAGTTGACCGAGCGGTTCATGCGTGACTGGGGATTCGACGGTAACAAAATGGACAGCGTCTTCACCGTTCCGCCGTGCTACAACTCCCGGCACGGGCACAAGACCCCGAATGATTCCATCTACGCGATGCAGGAGGTGTACAGGGTCATATTCGGCACCACGCGTGCCCTCAAGCCCGACAGCGTCACCCAGATCTGTCCCTGCGGGACCACGCCGAACATGGCCTACTTGCCGTACATGGACCAGGCGGTCACCGCGGACCCGGTCGGATCGGAGCAGGTGCGGCGCCGGATCAAGATGTACAAGGCGCTGCTGGGTCCCGCGTCGGCCGTCTACGGCGATCACGTCGAACTGACCGCCATGAAGAAGGTAGGTGAAGATTATATTGAGTCAGGCAGAGACTTTGCTTCCACCGTCGGGGCAGGCGGAGTCATCGGGACAAAGTTCACCTGGCCGGGAAACGCGCCGAATCCGAAGACGCGGAGGGTCCTGCTGACGCCGGAAAAGGAAACGTACTGGAGGAAGTGGATCGACATCTACAACACCAGGATGCTTTCCCGGGGCGTGTTCCGCAATCTCTACGTCTGCGGTTATGACGTGCCGGAGGGGTATGCGATCGAGAAAGACGGCAGGATGTACTACGCCTTCTTCTCCCGCGATCCCGAAAAACCGTGGCAGGGCGAGATTGAACTGCGCGGCCTCAAACCAGGCCGTTACCGCATACGCGACTACGAGAACGGGAAGGACCTGGGTATGCTGGATTCGCATCAGCCGGTGCTGAAGACCGGATTCACGGACCACCTGCTTCTCGAAGCGGCGGGAGAGTGATAAGGGAACATGACGACCAATACTGCCGCCTCGACCGCATCGGGGCCAAGGCTGAGACGCGTGCTCGGGCTCTGGGACCTGATTCTTTATGGGCTGATCGTGATACAGCCGACCGCGCCGATGCCGCCCTTCGGGGTGATGAGCCAGCGGTCCCAGAACCACGCCGTCACCACGGTCCTGATCGCCATGGTGGCCATGCTGTTCACCGCCATCAGCTATGGCCGGATGGCGCGCGCCTATCCCAGTGCCGGATCGGCCTTCACTTACGTCGGCCAGGAGATCCATCCTGCTCTGGGGTTCGTGACGGGCTGGGGCATGGCGATGGATTACATGCTCAACCCGCTCATCTGCACGATCCTCTGCAGCAAGTTTGCCATGAACTCCGTTCCAGGGATCCCTTTTGCGTACTGGGCGGCATTCTTTGCGCTGCTTTTCACCGGGCTGAACCTGTTCGGCATCCGGACGTCCGCCCGGATCAACGAAGGACTGGCCGCGGGGATGGGGATTGTGATCGTCATCTTCCTGGTGGTGGCGGTGCGCTACATTTTCGGCAACCCGCACGACGGGGCGGCGTTCTTCATCCGGCCGTTCTACGATGCCCAGACATTCTCGCTATCGGCCGTGCTTGGCGGAACATCGCTGGCGGTTCTCACTTACATCGGTTTCGACGGCATCTCGACGCTGTCCGAAGAGGCGGAGAACCCGAGGCGCAACATCCTGCTGGCCACCGTCCTCGTCTGCCTGATCACAGGGATCATGGCCTCGGTCGAGGTCTACGCCGCGCAGTTGATCTGGCCGGGCTCGGAACCCTACCCGGACGTGGATACGGCATATGTCCACGTGGCGGGCCGCGCCGGTGGACCGTGGCTGTTTTCTCTGATCAATATCACACTGCTGGTGGCGACGGTCGGATCCGGCATGGGCACGCAGTTGGGCGCAGCGCGGCTTCTCTACGGAATGGGTCGTGGAAACGCGATTCCGAAGTCTTTCTTCGGGGCGATAGAACCTAAACGGCGCATCCCGCGCAACAACGTGCTGTTTGTGGGCGCGCTGGCTCTCATCGGTTCA
>JAFNAH010000502.1 GCA_017860075.1 Acidobacteriota bacterium
AGGCAGCTGCTCGTATTCGACCTTAACGGCCCGGGCGGCGTCGCACGCAAGAGCCTCGCTGGTCGCGGCAATGGCCACCACCTCGTCACCGGCCCAGAATATCTCCTTTCCCGGGCCCTGTACGATAGAGACTGCCTTCACCCCCGGCATCTTTTCCGCGACGCTCGTGTCGATGCTGACGACCTTGGCATGGGCATAAGGGCAGCGCACGATCCTGCCGTAGAGCATATCCGGCAATTTCCTGTCGTGCGTGTACTTCGCCTTTCCGGTCACCTTTTCCGGAGCGTCGATGCGGGAGATATGCTTGCCCATAAGTGAGCGTTTGGTGCCTTCCGGCCACTTGTAATCAGGCATTGGTCTGACCTCCTTTCATCGTCTTGGCAGCAGTCAGGACCGCCTGGCGGATCCCCGTGTAGGTGCCGCACCGGCAGAGGTTGCCTGCCAGCCCTTCCTCGATCTGCTTCATGGTCGGGTTCGGGTTCTTGTCCAGGAGGGCTTTGCAGGCGACGACGAAACCCGAGGTGCAGAATCCGCACTGGGAGGCGTCGTGTTCGATGAAGGCCTGCTGGATCGGATGCAGTTTCCCGGTTGTCGAGAGCCCTTCAACCGTCACGATGTCTTTCCCCTGGGCTTCGACGGCCAGCACTGAACAGGCATATACCGCCTTGCCGCCCATGATCACGGTGCATGAACCGCAGACTGCGCGGTCACACACCTTCTTGGCACCCGTGTAGTCAAGATTGACGCGAAGCGCGTCCAGCAGAGTCACACGGGGTTCGACGCTGAGTGTGTGGGACTTGCCATTCACTCTCAGGGTTATGGGCACCTTTTCGGGGCCCAGGATCTTCACATCCGCCGCGGCTCCCTGCGGTGCCGGGAGCCCGGTTCCGGTGACAATAGGTGCAGTTATTGCCAGTCCGGCACCGCGCGAGAGGAAGGCGCGGCGTGACAATCCCTTCTTGGGCTTGGTCTCGGGATCGCGAGATCTGGCCATGGATACCTCCAACGTAGAAACATGATTAACAGGTCAAATAGACCCGCTCATCGGCGGGTCGCCTCAAACACTGGGGAACGGTCGAATTTTTCCACACAACGTGGGCCGCTTCAAGCACTCTTATTCACTCTGCCCATACCGGTTCTGAGCGGCTCAAGCCGTCAGCCCGGTCTCACTCTGCGGTCTTGCCGCTCCAACGACTTCTTTCATGGCTTCATCTCTTGCGGAGGATGCTTTGCGGTGCCCGATTCCACCGCAGGATCATGGCGTCGGACCTTGAGTGTTGACCCCGGGGAATCAGCGAACGACGATTGACGGTTGTCTACCGTGCGGCTGCCGCTCGCTATATGGCAAAATGAAGCCTCGATCACTGACGCGGACAGCATGCTGTTCCGAGCCATCCTGAGGGAAAATCCGGAGGAATCATGCAAACGGCGACCGGCAAAATCAAGGTTCTGTTCCTCTGCACAGGCAACTCCTGCCGGAGCCAGATGGCGGAAGGCTGGGCGCGCTGGCTCCGGGGCGACTTGATCGAGCCCTGTTCCGCGGGGGTTGAGTGCCACGGGTTGAATCCCCGTGCCGTCAAGGTCATGGCCGAGGCCGGCGTGGATATTTCCAGCCATCGCTCCAAGCATCTGGACGAAGTGCGTGATATCCCGTTCGACTACGTCGTGACAGTCTGCGACAACGCCAACGAGAGCTGCCCGGTCTTTCCCGGCAATGTCAAACGCCTCCATGTCAGTTTCGACGATCCCCCCGGTCTCGCAAGGAATGCCAGGACGGAAGACGAGGTACTGGGTTATTACCGGCGAGTGCGAGATGAGATACGCGCTTTTGTGGAACGATTGCCCGAAGCATTGTCCACCGATGCATGAATCAGGGGTAGCGGAGAACTCTCCCTGGTGAATCTAACTCAGGCACGAAACGCACAGGTGCGGCTGCCTCCCTAGCTTGCCGGCTGAGCCGCAACGAACCAGTGGCGGGTCCGGTTGCAGACGGAACAAACGGACAACATGACCGGCACTTCGATCAGGACGCCGACAACGGTGGCAAGGGCCGCCCCCGAGCCGGGTCCGAAGAGGGCGATGGCCGTCGCGACAGCGAGCTCGAAGAAGTTGCTCGCGCCGATGAGCGCGCCCGGGGCGGCGACCGAATGGGGAACCCTGAGAAGCCGCATCAGGCCATAGGCCAGCGACGAATTGAAATATACCTGGATCAGAATCGGCACCGCGATGAGCAGGACATGCAGGTACTTCCCGGTGATGTTGTCGGCCTGGAAACCGAAGATCAGCACCAGCGTCGCGAGCAGCGCCGTCATGCTCACGGGAGCGAAGCGGGGCAGGAGCGTCTGTTCGAACCAGCCCGGGCCGTGTCTCCTGATGAACCACTGTCTCAGGATGGTCCCGACGGCCAACGGAACGACGATGAAGATCGCCACGGCATACAGCAGAACCCGGAAGGGAACATCCAGGGAGGAGGCCCCACTGACGAGAAACCTTACGATGGGAGCAAAGAGCACCAGCATGATCAGGTCGTTCACCGAGACCTGCACCAATGTGTAGGCGGGATCTCCGTCCGTGAGGTAGCTCCACACGAATACCATCGCGGTGCACGGCGCCGCTGCCAATATGATGCAGCCGGCTATGTACTGATCTGCCTCCACCGGGGAATACCTTCATCATCATGGGAATGATCATCAGCCAGATCAGAACGGCTATGGGGATATTGATCTGACTTCCGCTGCCGAATTCCATTCGTCTCATGCTGTCGATCGACGCAGGCAGAAGCTTGCCGACGATCACGCCGACAATCATGCAGGCGCCGACCCAAAGGCTCAGATACTTTTCAAACACGTTAAGCCGCTTTGCTGCGACTTCCACTTTCCCTGAACTCATGACTAAGTGCTCTCCTTGCTGGTTTCACGGGACGTCGAGGCAGATCCGAATGCCCGTTGTCGGACTCCAGCCGGTTGCCTGCGCAGCTTCCTGCACTTCCGCGGTATTCGCTGTCCTAACGATATCTGTCGCACCGAAGTGCGAGCAGCTCTCTCAAGATTTAAATTGTATATTGATATATACGAATAGGCAATAAGGACGTGATCATCTAAGACGCTGTTCATTTCAAATTGGTGGTGTCCGTCGGGACACACCGCTTGGCGATATCTATTGCGGGTCTGTTCTTTTGGCTGTATATTTATATATCCTGTTATACGAATGGAGATGAGATTATGGGCTCAGAACGGTTGGATGAAATTCTCAAGGCCGCCGCCGATCGTACGCGCTTGCGCCTCCTGAATCTGCTTCGCCTCGGTGGCATCTGCGTATGCGACCTGCA
>JAFNAH010000503.1 GCA_017860075.1 Acidobacteriota bacterium
ATCGATCTCGAAGCGGCAGCGGGTGCATACAACGCCAAAGTGAAACTCACCGACAAGCTGGGCAAAGTCCAGGTGTGCGACCACCCTCTCCAGGTCCGCAGCAAGGCGTTCCCGACCCGCAAGCTGACCGTAGATGAAAAATTTGTCACGCCTCCGCAGGATGTGCTGGGACGTATCGAAGAAGAGGGTAAACGGGTGGCGGCTATCTTCGCCGAAGTCGGCGAACGGCGTTACTGGCGCGGGGCATTCGCAGCGCCCGTTCCCGGCCCTTCGATCAGCTCCTTCGGCAAACGGAATATCATGAACGGGAAGCCGCGCAGCCCTCATTCAGGTGTCGACTTCGACGCAGAGGAGGGCACCCCCATCAGCGCACCCAACGCAGGCAAAGTAGTGCTCGTGGACGACCTCTACTATTCCGGGAACACGGTTATTGTCGATCACGGCCAGGGGCTGTACTCGTATTTCGCGCACCTGTCGCGCTTCTCGGTGAAAGCCGGGGACCAGGTGGCGCGTGGAGACGTCGTCGGGCGCGTCGGCGCCACCGGCCGGGTGACCGGGCCTCACCTGCACTGGTCGGTCCGACTGGTCGGGACGCGAGTCGATCCGCTATCCCTGATCGCGGTGTCCCGGAGCACCTCTGCGGCCGAGGCGGGAAAGGCCATGACCGCCAAGCCATGAAGCGTCCCCCTGTCGAATATCGTGACGGGGCGTTCCCAGGGGATCGCCTGAGCACTGCTTATGCCGGCACCGCGGCCTGATTCTGTGAGGAAGGAAATGAATCTGCGCTTGTCCCGCCTACTCCTCCTGGCCATATCGATTGCCGCCGCGCTGCTCGCTCATTCGGTCGCGCGGGAGGGCAAGCCTCCGCCGCAATCCGGGAACGGCGGAGCGACGGCCTCTGATACCTCATGGGATCCGGCTCTCTTCCGCGGACTGCGCTATCGGCTCGTCGGTCCCTTCCGCGGCGGGCGAGTGACCGCGGTCGCCGGCCATCGAAGGCAGCCCTCGACTTTCTACATGGGCTCCACGGGCGGTGGCGTCTGGAAAACGACCGATAGCGGACACAGCTGGATCAACCTGTCGGACGGTTACTTTGAGACCGGTTCCATCGGCGCGATCGACGTTTCGGAATCCAACCCCGATGTACTCTATGTCGGCACGGGCAGCGCCGCGATCAGGAGCAACGTCATAGTCGGGCGGGGCGTATACAAGTCGACGGACGCAGGCCGCACCTGGTCCTTCTGTGGTTTGAGAGAGGCCGGACAGATCGGCTCCGTCCGGATTCACCCGGCAAACCAGGATATCGTATACGTAGCCGCCGTGGGGCAAGCCTTCGGACCCAATCCGGAACGAGGGGTCTTCAGAACCAGGGATGGAGGAAAGAGCTGGCAGAAAGTCCTGTTCCTCAACGACCGCACGGGCGCCGTATCGCTGGCGATGAACCCGTCAAACCCGAATGAAATCTACGCCGGCGCATGGCGGGCCGAGCGGAAGCCGTGGACGATCATCAGCGGCGGCCCGGCGAGCGAGGCCGGGCTCTACAAGACCACCGACGGCGGCGATCACTGGATCAAGCTTTCCAGGGGCCTGCCAGCCAGCCTGATAGGAAAGATCGACGTGGATGTGGCGCGCTCCAATCCGCGCCGCGTGTTTGTCATCCTGGAGGCGCCCGGCAAACAAGCCGGCCTCTACCGATCGGACGACGCCGGGACGACATTCGTTCAGGTAAGCTCTGAGTCCGAATTGGTCGCGCGCCCGTTCTATTTCACGTACGTCGACGTGGACCCCAGGGATGAGAACACCGTCTGGGTCAACAACCTGCGTCTCTACAAGTCAGGCGACTCGGGCAGGACGTGGCAGGAGGTGCAGACGCCGCACGTCGATAACCACGGCATGTGGATCAATCCCGACCATCCCGAAATAATAATCCAGTGCAACGACGGTGGCGCCAACGTCACTCTCGACGGGGGGCGCAGCTGGTCGACGCAGTACAATCAGCCCACCGCCGAAATCTACCAGGTGGAGGTCGACGACCAGTTCCCATACCGCTTGTACGGCGCCCAGCAGGACAACACCACGGCTATAGTCCCGAGCCTCCCGTTGTGGGACAAGGCGGTGGACGATCCGGTTCAGTTGCTGCTGCAGGGCCCGGGGTGCGAGACTGGCCCGATCAAACCCAAGCCTGGTTTCCCTGAGATCGTCTACGGAGTGTGCAAGGGCGAGTTCTCGCGACTGAGCCTGCTGACCGGCCAGGAAAAGCACTACTGGATCTACCCTCAAAATCGATACGGACACGCACCTGCCGACATACGGTTTCGCTTCCAGAGAACGTCCCCGCTCGAGATCTCGCCCTACGATCCGGGCACCATCTACATGGGTTCCCACGTCGTGCACAGGACGAAAGACGAGGGGGTAACCTGGGAAACAATCAGCCCTGATCTCACGGCAAACGAACCGGGAAAGCAGGGCATCTCGGGAGAACCGATCACCCGCGACATTACAGGGGAGGAGGTCTATAGCGCCCTTTACGCGATTCGCGAGTCGCCGCTGGAGGAGGGCGTGATCTGGACAGGAGCGAATGACGGTCTCGTACACATCACACGCGACGCCGGCGAAAACTGGAAGAACGTCACCCCGGCGAACCTGCCTCCCGGCGGCCGGGT
>JAFNAH010000504.1 GCA_017860075.1 Acidobacteriota bacterium
TGTGAGGTTCGTCTACCGCGCGGATGTCTCGACACCGGAGATGACTCGTGGCTTGTTGAACGGCGCGTGTGATTTCTGGATGCTGGGCTGGGATACGATTCCCGCAGGCTATGTGACCACGGCCCGCGTGCGGCAGCGCTTCATTCCGGGCGAGCGGTTCTGGCAGTACGGCGGCGCGGTGAGCACGTCTGGGGCGCCGGTAGGGCTGGTGGGGAGCTTCCTGGCGGGATGGTGCGCCGGCTCGGACGGCATCCTGCCCTACTGGAACACGATGGGTGGCAGGGAGTGGTCCAAAGCGGATGACCAGGCCATCTTTTACAGCGGCAAGAACTACGCCCGCGGCGCCAAGAGCTACCCCGGCGCCTTGCCGGGACTGAGAATGAAAATCATGCGCCGCGCTCAGCAGGACATCGAGTACCTCCAACTCCTCAGTCAGGCCGCAGGCTGGACGCGCGACACGGTACGGCAGGCCCTTGCCACGTATGCCGACGACCCGGCCTCACCGAGCTTCATGTTCAAGAACTTGACGCCCGAACGCGCCGACGCCATGCGTGCCGCCGTAGTGCAGACACTCATGGGCGCTCACCACTGAGAAGACCGGGGATCACTGGAAAGGCGGTTCAGGCATTCTATCCGCTGCGGGTCGATTCCTCCGGTGATTTTCCCGGGAGGGTAAGGCATGAGAGTCGGTGTCCTCATTGGATTGAGCCTGCCCGACAAAGGCATCGATTTTCAGGCCACTGCGAACTATGCAGCCAACCTGCATGAGGCCCGCAGGTCCGGATTCCAGGATTCCGGCGGCGGCGCCGGAATCCAAGCGGCGATCGAGATCGCCGCGGAACGCCGAACTACCTTCCGCTCGAATGGAGCGCTTCGCCAATTCGGATCCGGACCTTCTCCCAACGGGGGTGCAAACAGGGAGACCACAGAGCACAACGAGGCGATTTTGGCCCGTGCCGTGCACGGAGTACCTTTCCCGTTCGTGGCCGAGCCGAAATCCACCACCGTCAATCCCGCCACTATGATTATCGGCGGCGGCGCCGGAATCCAAGCGGCGCTCGAGATCGCCGCGGAACCCCGAACTACCTTCCGCTCGAATGGAGCGCTTCGCCAATTCGGATCCGGACCTTCTCCCAAACCTCTGAGTTGTGATTCCACATCCCCGGTAATCCCCACGATAGCTCTGACCGCAATGGGTCGTTGATCACCCCGCCGACAGCCTGATCGACCATCGCCCGGCCCTTTGAATCGCGAGCCGCGAGCCAGAAGTACTCATAGTCCTGAGCACCCCGTCGAAGTTGCTTCAGACGGATGCTGGCAACGGGTTGCTTGAGTCCCATGGTTTCTCCCCGATATACCAGCATGCCATGCAGATTGTAAACGCGGTCTCCCGTGACGTAGGTCTCAGGAAAGAGATAGGCTCGCAAGGCGTTGTAGTCCAATTCCCAGACCGTCCAGGAACTGATGCCGTATTTCCAGCATACCCAGCTCATGGCCCTGCACCCCAGCAGATCCCCGTCGACAACGCCGGGCGACGTGTAAAACCAGTCCTCGATGCCGTTCTTCCGCATCTCTTTGACCCGAGCCAGATCCCAGTTTCCCGGGGCGAGTATCGCAATATCAACATACTTGGAGAGCCGCTCCATGGCTTCCATTGGATAGAGTCCATCGATTCTGAATTTGAGGCGCGTGGCCCCGGACGAGTCCAGCAGTTTGGCGTAGTAAACCATCTGCTCCCAAGAGGTCTCGTCGTAGGCTTCGTCCAATCCCAGGAAGAATACGATCAGGCGGGTTCGATTCCACCGGGGGTTGGCGTCGAAATGCTGTTGAAAGGCCTGAAAAGCCTTCTTGAAAACCGTTTCGTACTCGGGGGTGATTCCCTGTTCGGGCAGGTCAACCGGCCAGGCGCGATAGAATTTGAACTCCTTCCCCGCAATCTGAATTCCTCGGCGTACCTTGTAGACATTCATCGGGTGAGAGTCGAACGGCAACACGAGGTGCTCAATAGGTATCCCGTACCCCGGGCCGTGATACCCATACTCTCCGGTAAATGCCCTGCCATCCAGATACTTGCCGAGGCGCCGGTCATACGAGGTCCAGTCGATCCGAAGGTCGGTCCCCTTAATCTCCGCATCCGGTGCATACCCAAGTACTCCCATAGCCAACCGGTGGCGCCTGATCAGCTGGAAATACTTGAGCTCCAAGTCCTCCGGAAGATCGTTGATTTCCGTGTCGGTGTGGATGTTGCCCGCGAGATGGCTCTCTTCGGGCAACGCAAAGTCCCAAACTTCGAGGTCCAAATTCAGTTCGATTGATCCGGAGTCGGCGGCAACCACAATCCTGGATCGGTAACGGCCAGGGGGTGCCTCAGCCCGTTCCTTGGGAACATACAGATCGATCCACAGCGCCTGATTCCGCTGCTGCTTGCCGAGGTTATTGAGCTGGTCGGGGATGTCAAAAGGCATGATATAGTTCGCGGGATAGAGATTGCCCTGCCACCGGTCGCAAGGGAGGAGGGCATCAGGATACCAGCCGGCGCCGAGGGTGTAATCCATCGATGAGGGACGCTTCACCTCCGCATACCACTCCTTGAACAACTCCATCTGTTCCCTGGATATGCGGGAACCATTCGGTCCGACCAGGTCTCCGATCTTGGCCCGCACGTGACTGAGCGGTTTGTCGGTCAAACGGTCAATGATAATTTGGAATGAAACACTCTCGTTTCTCGCCGCCTTGAGCGTCACAGTCCTCCGGGCCCCGTTCCAGATCAGGCTGGAAGACTGGTAGTCGCCTGTCAAGGCATCTGGAAACAGGAACGGATTGTCCTCGTAAGCCTTTCCTCCGCGCGGATCGATTCGGACGCTGTCGTTGGCCACCCACACGCGAAAGTCGGCAGGAACAGCGCGGCAGGAACCAACTGCCCAAACAACCGCGAGAAAGATAAGGAAACCTTTGCCGACCGAAGTATGACGAGAGTTACCGGAATGATTTGCGACCATCGGATCCTCCATGAAAGGGGTGTTCGATTTGCCTGGTCCTCCCCGGGGGAGTATAGGAGATCCCCGCGATGATCTCCAACTGTATCAAGGGTCGCCAATTGCGGAGTCAGTCGCTGCACCCCCGGGTGTCGAGTTGGCAAGCCGGTCTCGCCTCGCACCACCGCCTCAACCTCCGCGTGGCGCATCACCGGTTCGCAGGAGTAAAACGCTGGGCGATCAATCCGGATCTACCCAAGATCATCTTCCCTGATGCCGGCCGGTTGGTCAGTCTGGA
>JAFNAH010000505.1 GCA_017860075.1 Acidobacteriota bacterium
CGCATATGCCTGAGGAGGCTCAGGTGACGGGAAACGGCGACGGGCTGGCGGTGATCAGCCGCTTCCGTCTGAAAGATACCGTCGTAATCCCTCTCAAGCGCATCGACCTCGTGGTTCGTTCGCGGCATCGCATCGCCCTGGCACAGACTGTTGAAACGCCTCTCGGGGACATACGGTTGTTCAACCTCCACCTCGACTCTCGAGTCAATCCGGAACAGAGGCTTGACCAGCTTTCGACTATCCTCGAAGCAGCCAACCCGGAAATCAGACCCGTAATCATCGGCGGGGACTTCAACACGGGCGACTATCGCTGGATTGCCCACGTGCTGCCTATTCCCGAGAAGAGGAACCAGCGCGACGCACTTCTGAAGCGGATGGCCGCGAGCGGCTTTCAGACCCCGTTCGAATCAACCGGTCCGACATACGACCAGCTTGGAATGCAGTTAGACTGGATCTTCTACAGGAAACTCCGGTCGGTTGCCGCAGGCACCCAGGAAATCGATTTCTCGGATCATCACGCGATCTGGATAGAGATCGAACGTCCCTGAGCGCGCCTTTGCTTCTTGCATTCGCGTCAGGATTGGCCGAGACTCTCTCGCCAGGGAATCCAAGACCATGGGATGTGTACACCACAACTCGTCGGTCCCGACTCGCGCCGTTGCAGCAACGCTGCTGTTCCTTTGCCCCTGGCTCTGGCGTGCCCAAGGTCAAGCCACCGAGGGTGAGGCCAACCTCACGGTGGAGGTGCGTGACAAGGGATCGGGCAAGCCCATTCCGGCGAGATTCTACCTCAAGGATGAAAAGGGTGCTGCGCAGACTCCGCCTGGTGTCATCTCCTATTCCAGAGGAGAGGAGAATCACTTCATCTCAGCGCGGGGCTTCACGGTGCGGTTGCCGGCGGGCACGTACACGCTGACCGTCGAGCGAGGGACGGAGTACCGCCGGCAGAGCATCCCGGTTACGCTGAAGGCTGGACAGGCGCTCAGGCAGACGGTGCTGATGGATCGCTGGATCGATATGAACCATCGCGGCTGGTACTCCGGCGATCTGCACAACCACCGCAAACCGGAGGAAATGGCCGACATTCTCCTTGCGGAGGACCTGAACTTCGCGCCGGCGATCACGGACTGGATCTATGAGGACGGTCCGGTTTCCCGCCCTCCTGCCTCGAAGCAGGCCGTGGTGCAGGCCGATTCGAGGCACGTGTACAGCCTGCTTGACAAGGAGATCGAAAGACTGGGGAACGGGCCGGGCGCAGTAATTCTGCTGCACCTTGCGGCGCCGATGGCTTTTGAAGGTTACCGCGTGTTTCCGTCGGACGACATCCTGTGCAGCCGGGCGCACGCTGCGGGTGGCCACGTGGATGCTGAAAAGGTGGTCTGGCGCGACGTCGCCGCGCTGGTCGCCTTGAACCAGGTCGATACACTCGGGATACTCCACAACAAGTTCAACCCGCACGGGGTCGACCTCGAGACCTTGCGCTGGGGCATGATCCCCAGGGACAAACCCATCTACAACACGCCGCGCGGTATGGCGCTCTGGAGCATGGACATCTACTATCGCTTCCTGAACTGCTGCTTCCGCCTGCCGGTGTCAGCCGGGAGCGCGTCAGGGGTGAAAGCCTCTCCACCCGGGTATAACCGCGTCTATGTCCACCTCGACAGCCCGTTCAGTTACGAGAACTGGTTCAAGGCGTTGAAAGCCGGCCGCAGTTTCGCCACCAACGGCCCGATGCTCTTTCTGACGATCGACGGAAAGGGCCCCGGTTCAGGCTTGTCACTGTTCGGCTCAGGGCAGAAACCCGTGAGGATTCGAGCCGAAGCTCTCACGGCCGGCCGCCTCGACCGCCTGGAGATCATCTACAACGGTTCGGTCTTCAAAGCGGTCAGTGATCCCCGGGGTCCGGGCCGGCTCAGCATCGACATGGAGCAGGCCTTCGATAGCACGGGATGGGTTGTCGCTCGTTGCTTCGAGCAGCCCGACCAGACCATCCGGTTCGCTCACACGAGTCCGATCTATCTTCAGGCGGGAAGGCGCGCGCATATCGTGCCTGCCGATGCGCGGTTCTTCATGGACTGGATCGACCGCGAGATCGGTTTCTACCAGGAAAGTGGAGATTTCAGGTCCCCGGATGATCGAGACCAGATGCTCTATTTCTTCAGGAAAGCACGCCGCATCTATTCCGTGCTCAGCAGGCCGGCTGGACCCTGATGACCGGACCACCGGGGCGCCTACACCTTCCTTGCAAGGAAGGCGGCATGCCCGCGGACGAACCGGAGTTGCCCATATCCGCGCAGGACGCGAACGCTGAAGCCGATGGCTCGCAGTCCCCCGGCTACTCTGGCGGCATCGTAGAGCCTCAACCTGTGAGTCTCATCCGTCCGCCTGTAGAACTCTCCCACCCGGCGGAACGCGGTGATTTTCCGCGTCAGAGTGCTGCCATGTTCGTCCTCGGCGGCGCGCACCAGTATCGCCCAGTCCTTCCCTTCGTAGTGGCTGAGAACCGGGGGCCGTCCGCACAGACGCCCCGGCCCTGCCAGGTCGAAGACGAGAACACCTCCCTTTCGCAGCGCTTTGAAGATGCGTCGAAGGACGCGCGTCAGGCTGGCCCAGCTGTTGTTCGAATCGAAAAGGTAGTTGAAACACTCTCCTATCGAAGTC
>JAFNAH010000506.1 GCA_017860075.1 Acidobacteriota bacterium
CTGCAGCGCCGTGCTCAAGTCGCTCAGGAGGCGCGGGATTTCCGGTGGAGCGAGCTTCTGGAGGTTCCAATCGCGAAACTCGAGCGAGGCCGTGCCGGGAAAGCCCGTTCCGGTTGAAAGCCGCGCCCTGCCCTCGAGCCTGCCCAACTCTGAGCGAATCGCGGCGGTAGCTTCGAGAATCCCCGCTGCGAGCTTGAGGGTGCCTGAGCCCTCCCCCAGATTCAGCGAAGCGTATTGCAGTCCTTTCAACTCGAACGTCCCGTCGAAGGACGGCTCTTCAAATGTCCCCGCAACATTTCCCGCCGCGGCGATGCTGCCCGCGATGGGCACGCCGGACTCTGCCAGCCCGGGTATCTGGTTGAATGATAGTTCCCTCAGCCTCAGGGCGAGCTTCATTGCACGTTCACGGCGGGTGATATTCCCCTGTATGTGTGCCTCAGCGGTTCCCCGGACCAACACCGCCTCCATGATGTCCAGGTGGTCCTGGTTGAGCCGGACCCGGGAGCGCACACTGTCGAGCTTCTCTTTGCCGACCACAAGGTCTTCAACCTCGAGCGCGCCGTCTCCTGTCCAATCGGCCCCGTCATATGCAACTGCCCCCTCACAGCTGAGGATGCCGGAGATGTCCGGACTGAGATCCAGGCCGAAATCCCTCAAAGTGCCAATGGAGAAACGCTTCACCGCACCCCGGAACGCGAGATGGTAGCCTGCGCCCTCGGATTCCGGCCTTCTCAGCTTCAGATCCCCGTCTATGACCTGTCCTCCGAGCTGCGCCTGGAGAGACCTCATCTCGAGCGCCTTACCGTCCCAGGAGACTTCCGCAGCCAGGCTGTCGGCACGGTAGGATCTCCATCGCCCGCCCTGAACGGCAATCCTGCCCGTGAACGTGGCGTAGGTCTCACGCGAGAGATGGACCATCCCGTCGACAGAGAAGGCGCCGGTTGACTCCATGATCTCCGGTTCTTCTCTGACCAGGCTCGCGATGTCGGCGGAAAGGGCCTGCAACAGGCTCATGGGCTCGGCGATGCGGCTCGTAGCCATGTGAACTCGGAAATCGGAGTCGCCCGCACTCGAGGCAGTCACCGTGGTGAATGGCGACTCGAGATTGGCGTTCGAAATACTCCAGGTCCCTTTCTCGTAACTGATCTCCGCGGTGCCGTCGAGCGCCAGCCTCCTTCTCTGCACCGCCTGGGTCACGGGCAGACCATGGAGCCTGGCTGCCGCCCGGAACGAAAGGTCCCTCGAGCCGTGGCGCCATACAACGGTCGCGTCGGCGTCGGCTGAATTGTCGAAAGAGACTTCCGGGATCCTGAGTATGGCCGCGGCGTCGCGGAGAGACACGCCCGCGGCGGAAATTCGAACCCGGTGAGGAGCAGGGTTCCGGCTCGCGAGCTGCAGGACGCCGTCGAATTTCACGCTGCCGTTCCCTATGCCGACTGACACGTCGCGCAGCTGCAGCACGTCGTCAAGGATCTCGAACGCGCCGCGCAGTTGCAACAGCCGGACTCCACGGTATTCCGCTTCCGCAGCCGTGAATTCGCCCGTCATCCGAAAACCCTCGTGGTCCCACTTGAGCCGGAGGTGAGCCTGGGCGGTCCCGCGGGCTTCGTTGAGTGCTTCGTCCGCGAGCGAAAGGTCCTGGCCGGCGAGAGGGCCGCGCATCTCGAGCGTCAGCACGGGCGACTGCCAGTCCCGCAGCGAACCCTCGCCGGTCAGAACACTCCCGTCATGCCGGAAGCGGATCGACTTGAACTCCAAACCGCCGAGACCCGCCCTCAGCTCGGAATCCAGGTCGTACACGATCCGGCGTCCGGCAAAGTCAAACCGGCCATTCCGGTAGCCCAGCCTGACTTCGTAGTTCTCCAGAGACCGCAGGTAAGTTATGTTGCAGACAAGATCGTCAAGGTCGAGCGCAAAGGGGATGCGCCGGTTGTTCACTTCGAGCGATCCGTCCCGGACAACAGCCTTGCCGATCGCCAGGTCCAGCGATTGCTTGAAGACCTTCAGAAACGCGTCGGGCCGCCACGTGGAAGATCCTCCCCCGCTCATAAGCCAGATGCGCGGGCGCACCAGGACCAACTCTGAGACGTGCGGTTTCATCCGTATCAGGACCCCGAGGTGGAACTTACCTGTCGCTTGATCCAGGCTGAGCCGGAACGTCCCCTCCTTGCCTTGGCGCGGTTTCAACGTGAATCCGCGGACCAGGAACCTTCGGTTCAGGATGTCGATCCGGAGCTGTTCGAGGCCGACGTCCATGCCGGTGGCACCCTGCAAGCGGGCAACAACCTCCGTGCGTGCAAATGCCTGGAAGGCGTCGCTCTGCAGATACCAGACCAAACAGCCGACGGCGGCGAGCAACGCCATCAGCAGCACGCCGCAGAGCCATCGGATCACTCGCCAGCGTATCTTCATCGCGCGGTCTCCTGCGGAATCAGACGATTCTCGTCGAAAACCTCTATTTCGGAATGCTGGCGCAGGGTCTGGATCCAATCATCCATCATCCGGCTCACTTTGCTGTCGACGAGCAGACTATCGATCTGCTTCGATACTTCTTCCTGCGAAGGGATGCGGGAACCGGAAGCACGCAGCTTCGGTTCCAGCTCGGTCCTGTAATACTCCCCCACCTCGGCAGGTGTCACGTTCACAAAGGGTTGGAAACG
>JAFNAH010000507.1 GCA_017860075.1 Acidobacteriota bacterium
GTTATCTCTGCGAACTCTGCGTCTTTGCGGTGCTCATAGTTTGTTCACAGCTCCGGAGACCCACTGCGCATGTCTGAGAGTAATGGTCCGGTCTAACAGACCGGACCTACTTCAGACCGGAAATATTCCGGATTCAGAGGGAGGCGAGGACTTTCTCCAGGAATTCGCGGTTGGCGCGGGCGTTGTCGGTTACCTGCGCCGCGGTGCCGCCGGGGGCTGCGCATTCCACCATGATCGGCCCATTGAATCCACCGGCCTTCAGTCCCTCGAAGACGCCTCTGAAGTCAACTTTGCCCGCGCCGAACTGGATCATCACGTCCCCCTTCATCTGCGCGCAGTCCTTCGCGCAAAAGCCGGTGACGTACTTGACGATGGGCTTGAGCTCCTCAACAGGATCTTTGCCGGTGTAATGAATGATGTTTCCCGCGTCGTACCAGATCTTGAAATTCGGATTGGCTACCTTGTCGATGCAACGCAGAATCTCGTCCGACGTGCCGCTGCTCCCGCCATGAGGTTTCATGACGACCTGGATGCCCTTGCTCTGACCGTGAGCGGCTGCGCCGGCCATGACGCGAAAGTAATGTTCGACCTGACCAGGCTGGTCGACGCCGAAACTCATCACATAACGCAGGCCGAGCACCCTGGCGTTGTCGATCTGCTTAGTCACATCGGCAATGGATTCTTCAAGCGGAATGTCGTGCCGGCTGCTCAGGGCGCCGAGGTTCGCCGTAAGCCCGCGGGGCGCGATTCTCTTATTGAGGCTCTCCAGGTATTCCGGGGTCGCACCCGAGCCGATGAACGGCTCTGTCTTCGTGCGTGTGAGCAACCCGGTCAGTTTGTACCCGGCTTCCTTGATGCCGTCCAGAGCTTCATCGAAACTCCAATCGGTCCAGGGCCGGTTGAAACAGCCGATCGGCCACGACGGGGTTGCATGCAGCGGCCCCGGCACGGCGATCGCCCCTCGACATGCGGCCGCCGCCGCAGTGGCAAGAGTGGAATCAAGTATGAAGGCACGACGACTCGACTTCATGGATATCTCCTCGAGGACGGAACAGGCAGACTTCACCGCCGCGGACCGTGGCATGGAACAGAGCTAAAGGCTTCTGCGGACTCAGCCGGCCAGCGTGACGCGCCTGCTCTGGTCGAATCCGCTCGCCCTCATCCGGCACACGTAGGTGCCGGGTGCGGCCTTATGAGTATTCCACTCGGCCGCGTGCGTTCCTCTCGCCTGATGTCCGCGAGCGAGGACTCCGACCCGATCGCCGGTCGCGTTGTACAGTTCCAGCGAGGCGTTCCCATCGGTCGGGAGGTTGTATTCGACCACAACCGACGAAGGCCCCTGGCCCGGCCGGTTCACGCCCAGGACGCGGAGCCCCGGTCTCTCGCCGCCGGACAGGCAGGCGGAACGCGGTTCGTCCGGATAGGCAAACGGTTCGTTGATCATGTGATACTGAGGCTCGCCCGACTTTGCCAGGTAGAGAGTCGCGAGCGGAGTGCGCTTGAAATTGCTGATCGGCGTGAGCTTGGGACCGCCGTCTTCCCACAGGTACACGGGGATGTTTGCGGGATTCAGCGTCGTTGAAACGCCGCGTTCTTTGCCGATGTGGAAAAGACCGAAGTTGCCCGGCTCATGGCCGCCCAGCCAGTGGCCGACGATGTCGACGTTGAAGGCGTCCTTGCCGAAAATCAGCATGTTGGTCATGAAGACCTCCGGCATGGCCTCCGGGCCCGGACCGTGGTTGAAGCCGTTGCCGTTCTGTCCGTACACACCTTCGATGATGTTCAGGCCGATGTTCGGCTTGATGAGGGCGTAGTGGTCGATGGTCCGCTGGATCCACATCTCCATCCATTCGCCCTTTTCCGTGTCCCACCTCGGCATGCCGGCCTGGAGATGCTTTCGATAGAGGGCTGAGACATGGTCCTCCGCATCCGGCTGAAAGTCGTCCGCGATTGCCTCCTGCACGCCGCCGCAGAATCGAATGTACGGACGGATGTTCGTCCCCTGCAGGTTCTTGACACACAGGGTGAGCCCCATAGCGTGCGACTTGAACTTGGCAAAATTGATGAGATAGCTGTCGGGATAATTGAACGGGCCGAGGTACTTGGTGCGCCGGAACACCACCCCATTGGGACACTCCTTGGTCACGGGCGTTCTCGAGTCGTCGTCCCCGTAATGGGCCCCGGTACGCTGGGCGAGCTCAACGTATCCAACACCCGGCTGGGTGACCATGAGCCCTTCCCGCAGGTAAATCTGTCCGGCCGGGATCCCGATCTTCTTCACGCCCTCGACAAGGCCCTCGACCACGAAAGAATCGGTGACAATGGCGTTTGCCGTACCCATGCCACTCGCGGAAGTCAGGTTTGGCTTGATAGCGAGCTTGTGACTCAACGGAATGCCCGGTGTGTCGCGCAGGCTGAAGATCTGATTCGCAAATGCGAGGCCCTCGGATTTCTTGGCATCCGAGTCAGTCTTCGAAGCGACGCCGGTCATGCGGATGAACACCGCTTCGGGATGCGCCTCGATAAACGGGTGCAGTCCGAAATACGACGGAGCCGCTGCTTCACGAGCCAGCAGAGTCGCAGCGGGGCCGGCGAGCGCCCCCGCACCACATCCCGCAACCATCCGGAGAAAATCTCTTCTTTCCACTCACTACCTC
>JAFNAH010000508.1 GCA_017860075.1 Acidobacteriota bacterium
GATTGAGTTTCGAGGTTGAGTAGCCTGTCCCCAAAACTCAGAAGTCGAGGATGCCGTTCACTGCCATTTTGTCGATCCTGAACGATGCCTTGATCTTCTCTCTCCCCTCGCCTGTTGAAAACTCGACCTGCTTGTCCGCGACGTCGAACATTGGCCTGTCCTGCGTTCCCCGCGGGAAGAAGAAGAGCGCCATCCCGTCGGCGCGCTCGGCAGGCGAGACGAACTGCTTCAGCTCGAGCTTCGCCCCGGTCTTCTTCGCTCGTAGAAAGGTCGAGGCCTTGAGGCTGTCCAGCGACGCGCCCTGAAGAGCGCCCACGAACGGGCCTGCCAGGGCAATGACGTAGTCCGTGAGCGGACTCTGGAGCCGGTCCAGTATCTGAGGGGGCACGGCATCCCCATTGAGTTGCGCCAGGCGAATCAGCGCCTGCCTGATCCGGGCCGACGAAAACCAGACGACCCTGAAGTAAACGACCTGACCGGCAGGGACGGGCTCCCACCCGGAAGCCGAGATGGTTCCGGAATCGTCGGCCACCCGATCACCACCGCGCTGGCCGCAACTGTTGCACTTGCCGCCGGGCTCTGGGCGAGCCGTGAGCACGGATGGTATAGGCGCGGTGGCGGGGCTGGCGAGGCTCTGTACGATGGCGGTCTTCGACCACGGGGAGTCGGTCAAGACCTTCTGCGCCTCCAGAATCGTCCACTCCGTATATGGCTTCTTCTCCCAGGGTTCGGCGGCGCAGAGCGAGCCGCAGGGGACCAGCAAAGCCAGCAGGGCCGCTATTGCACGCGCTGGCGAAACCCGTGGGATTCTCCGAGTCGGCATGATCAGCCCCCCGGGACCTCATTATAGTGCCGGTCTCGGCATCCTGACAGAGTCAGCCGGCTGGAAAGAATGCATGCCCGATCCCGTTCTTCTACCGGGTGACGAGGAAGTTGCCGAGGGCCAGAGCGTCCATCTGTGTGGTCGCAAAACAATCAAGGGCATCTTCCGGAGAGCAGACGATCGGTTCGTTTTCGTTGAACGATGTGTTGAGCACCAGGGGAATACCGGTGCGCCCCCTGAATGCTTCAATGAGGTTCCAGAACCGCAGGTTGTTCTCTCTGGAAACCGATTGAATACGCCCCGTATGGTCTACGTGTTCAATCGCAGGGATGGATGGTCTCTTTTCAGGACGCACTTTGAAGACCATGAGCATGAACCGGGATGGAGAGGCATCCTCGAAATACTCGTCCACGTACTCCTCGAGCACCGCGGGGGCAAAGGGCCGGAAACTCTCGCGGTGCTTGATCCGGCGGTTCAGGATGTCTTTCACTTCGTTGAACCGCGGATCGGCGAGTATGCTCCGGTTCCCGAGCGCCCTGGGCCCGAACTCCATGCGTCCCTGGAACCAGCCCACGATCCTGCCCTGCGACAGGAGTTCCGCAGCCTGATCCTCAATGTTCTCATACCTGCGGAAGGTGGCGCCGAAGCTCCTGATTGCGCGCTCGAGGGCGCCCTCATCGTAATCGGGACCCAGGTAGACGTCGTTCATGACGTAGTCCCGGGGGCGCCCCAGCACCGTGTTCCATATGTAGTAGGCGACGCCCAGCGCCGTGCCGCTGTCGCCGGCTGCCGGCTGGATGAATATCTCACTGAAGGGCGTATTCCGGGGAATGCCGCTGTTCGCCACGCTGTTGTAGGCAACTCCGCCCGCGAGGCAGAGCCGCGTCAGGTGTGTCTGGTCATGCAGCCGATTCAGAATCCGGTACAGGTGAAACTCCAGGCACTTCTGGAGCGACGCCGCCAGATCCCGGTGGCGTTGTGTGATTTCCCCTCCGGGTTCACGAGGCGGCCCCAATCGTTCAATCAGTTTGTCCGAGTACACCCGGCCGATTTGAGGGACCGATTCATCCCAGCTCATTTCCACGCCGAGCGTGTGATGCGTGAAATAGTCCAGGTTGAGCAGAAAGCTGCCGGCGCCTTCGGGACGGACGATGTCGACCATGTCGTCGAAATAGCGGGCTTCGCCGTAGGGCGCAAGGCCCATGACCTTCCCCTCGTCGCCGTAGTTCTGGAAACCCAGGTACTGCGTCATCCCGGTGTAGAAGAGACCCAGCGAGTGCGGAAACATCACGGCATCGATCCTCTCGATCGCCTTGCCCGATCCGCGGCCGAGCATGGTACTGCAGAAATCGCCGAAACCGTCCGCTGAGAACAGCGCCGCCTCCTCGAACGGCGAGACGAGAAAAGCACTCGCCATGTGGGCCACGTGGTGCTCCACATTGTGGAACTCCATCCGCAGGTCAGACTCGTTCTCTCCAGTGACCTCGGCGAGAACCGTCTTGACGTTGCGGATCTTCTCGACGCTGCGCAACCGATCCAGGCCCTGGCGAGTGAACATCAGCTTCGAGTAGAGCACGAAGGTCATCTTGTTGATCAGATGAGCGCTCGGGACACGGGATATCCCCACGTGGGCGACATCGGTAATCCTGATACCGGCACGAGCCAGGCAGAAACGTACGGCGTTGGCGGGGAAACCGGCAGAGTGTTTGACGCGATTGATCCGCTCTTCCTCGACGGCGGCTACAACGCGGCCGTCAGCCAGAAGCACGGCAGAAGCGTCGCCGTGATACGCGTTGAGGCCGAGGATGTATGTCACTTGTGCCATAAG
>JAFNAH010000509.1 GCA_017860075.1 Acidobacteriota bacterium
GCACGATGCGGCGGGAGATCGAAGCGCGTCGGCGCACCATGCGCGTGGCGGCCCACCTGGTTCGGAAAGAACCCGGGTTCAAGGACGCCAAACTCGCCATCTGTGCCTACGAGCTGGACGGGCCGCAGACCACCCGGCTGGCCGGTCCTGCCCCCGATTGGGCGGATGGATTGAAGAAGCCGGACCTGAACTTTGCTGACAAGAACGGGGTGGGGTGCCGCATGCCACTGCGGAACTTCGCCGGTCCGGTGAAAGGGCTTTGGTGCCTGAATGAAGCGGCGCGGCTGGATGGCACGGCTGCGTCACTGCTGCACGACCCGGTCAATGCAGCCCTGGTCGGCGCGGCATTCGCCGGAACACTCCTCCCCGGGATCGACAAGGGCGACATTCCTGCATGCGACCGGTCGGACTACGGAGTTCCCGAGCGCCCACCGCACGGCCTGGAGGTGAAACTTCAGGATTGCCCTCAGCGCGGCCGTTTCTATCAAAGGCTCACGGTGGACCCCGTGCGCGTGCCCGTCTTCCGGGAGACGGACTTCCTGGTGGCCGGCGGGGGAACGTGCGGGGCTACTTGTGCGAGTTCAGCGGCCCGCGAGGGGGCCGGGACTGTCCTGCTGGAACTATGTCCGGGGTTGGGCGGCACGGGAACCGTGGGTGGCGTCAGCGCCTACTGGTACGGCCGGTATTGGGCGGGGTTCGCCATTCGCAACGCCAACCTCGTGGACGAAGTTCACACGAGCATCCGCTGGCCTACATCGGCCAACGAGCTCAACGGGCCGTGGAACATCGAGGCGAAGATGTACGCGCTGCTTGAGGACGCGCTGCAGTCCGGCGTGGAGCCCTTCTTTAATACTATCGCCATCGCAACCGTTCTTCAGGACAACCGCGTGCGTGGGGTCGTAGCCGCTACGCCTTATGGGCCGGTGGCCGTCCTGTCGAAGATTACCGCCGATACTACCGGCGATGGTGACATCGCCGTTTTCGCCGGGGCAGAGTTCCGCTACGGCGCCGCGCGCGACAGCTACCCCATGTGGTTCAACCTGGCCCAGTATCTGCGTCCCACCGAGAGCCGCTGGCACTTCGGGCACACGGTGATCGTCAGCAATGTCGACGACTACACGCGCGCCGTTCTGATCGGCCGCAGGCGCGGCCCGACCTGTCACGATCACGGCAACTACATCGCAACACGCGAGTCGCGTCACATCGTGGGTGATGAGATCCTCACATTGACCGATATCCTGCGCCATCGTGAGTGGCCCGACGTGATTAACCTCGGCGCGGGGCAGATGGACTGTCACAGAAGGGTCGCCTCGAATTGGATAAGGGTAGGGTTGCTCATGCCGATCCTGCCCACCGAGATGCCTTACAGCGCGCTGCTGCCGCGAGGGCTGGAAAATATCCTGGTCGGCGGCAAGGCGTTTTCTGGCACGCATGATGTCCTGTACAACCTGCGTAACCAGCCGGATATGGAGAACCTGGGGGGCGCAATGGGAGTCGCCGCGGCCTGCGCCATCCGCGACGGCGTCAGTGCGCGCCAGGTGGATCTGCGTAAGGTACAGAAGAGGCTCACGGAAGTGGGCACCCTCCTGCCCGGAATGCTCACGCGCCGGATCAAGGACGAGCCCCTCGACGAAGTCACCATCAGGGCGTTCGTGAAACAACTGGATGGCCGCCACCTTGCTGCCTGGGAGGATGTCCCGATGGCAGAGGAAGGGAGTCCGCGCTATCGCGAGAAGATCCCTTTCGTGGAAATCTGCTCGTCGGATCCTGAACTGGCGGTCCCGATACTCGAACGGGAGTTGGCTGGAGCTACGGGCGATCGCCGTGTTCGGTTGGCGCAGGCGCTGGCGATGTTCGGCTCCCGCACAGCCGCCCCGGTGCTGATCGAGGCGATTGAGCAGGCCATGTCCGGCGGGAATCTGCCTCCCAAGCCGGTATTGAACGACGAGAAGGATGGAGGTGCGGTGGAACGAACAGGGATCGGCATACCGACTCCTCCGGCCGAACTCGTCTACTCGCTCGGGATGACACGCGACCGCCGTGCTCTCGCCGTTTGGGAGAAGCTGGGCAGCCTGGTCAAGCCCGTCCCGGCGGATTTTGCCGATGAGTTGCCGTGGCCTTTCCACTACGTCGACGCAATCTGCTACGGGGCGGAATTACTCGGCGACGCGGAAGCAATCCCGACGTTGAAGAAGCTGCACAGCGATCCATTGCTGAAGAACCAATCGACCAAGGCCGGGTTCCAGATTGATTTCGACCTCGAGAAGCGGGCGCTTGTCGAAGTGACTCTCGCCCGCACACTGGCCCGCCTGGGAAGTGCAGAAGGGTACGATACCCTCATCGACTACCTCGACGACAACCGGGCGAGCCTCGCGGAATTCGCCCACATGTCATTGGAGGAAATAACGGGATGCAATAATGGCAAGGATCCCCAGGCCTGGCGGCAATGGCTCGCCGCCGCAGGGAGCTCACTCAAGCCGATCCCGCTGGTGAACCGGCTTGATGGTTGAAGGCCAGAGTGTGTCAAAGCGGGTTCGGTAGCAGGAGCAGTCCGACGAAAGGAGGCCTCCCATTTCGGCCGTCCCCGGGGAGTGCTATGATTTCAGCATGAACACCACAGACCACACTTCGCTGATCGCCATCTCTATAC
>JAFNAH010000510.1 GCA_017860075.1 Acidobacteriota bacterium
GGATTGCCTCTTGTCGTTCTTCTCTTCTCCATCTTCTTTTCCTTCATGACTCCCGTTGCGAACACTTTCATTCGAACAATCGAAGCCGAGGCTGATCTCTTTGGGCTGAACGCCGCACGGCAGCCGGATGGCGAAGCCGCAGCAACCCTGAAACTCGCGGAATATCGCAAAATGTCGCCTGGGCCGATCGAGGAATTCATTTTCTACGACCATCCGAGCGGGCGAAACCGGATACTCATGGCAATGAAATGGAAGGCCGAGAACCTCAACGAGCTGCCGCCCCCGACACCGGCGACCCCTGCCCGGTGATTTCGCCGGTCAAGCGTTCATGTGGCAGAATAGTGAATCGCCCAAGTTCCGGGACATGTATAATCCTCTCCGGTGTGACCGCGTACCGTCATCAAGCGCTGCCGGACAACGCCCAGCCGTTTCAAGAATCCAAGGAGACTAGATGCGATTAACGATTTTCGCCGCTACCTGCCTGGCTCTCTTCCCCTTAGTGACTGCTTGTTCACGGCCAAAAGCCCCGACCACAAACCCTCTCCTCACCGAATGGAAGACGCCCTTCGGGGTGCCGCCGTTCGGCCAGATCAAGCCGGATGACTTCATGCCGGCGTTCGAGGAGGCGATCCGGCAACACAACGCGCAGGTCGCCGACATAGTGGAGGACACGAATCCTCCCGCTTTCGATAACACGGTCGCCGCCCTCGACGATTCCGGCGAGGCGCTGGCCCGGGTGAACAGCGTTTTCGGACTCCTGACCGGAGCCGAGACCAACGATCGTCTGCAGGCGATCGAAGCCAAAGTCGAGCCGATGCTCGCGGCACACAACGACGACATTTACCTGAATGAATCCCTGTTCAAGCGCGTGAAGGCGGTCTATGACGGGCGCGACAGTCTCAGGCTCGGCACGGAACAGGCCACTCTGCTGCGGAATGTCTACCGGCGCTTCGTGAGAGGCGGCGCCAACCTCGCCCCGGCTGAGAAGGACCGGCTGCGCGACATAAATCGAGAGCTGTCCACACTTATCGTGAAGTTTTCGAACAACCTCCTGGAACAGACCAATGCATACAAGCTGGTCTTGGATTCGAAGGACCAGCTCGCCGGGCTGCCCGGGGACCAGATCGAGGCTGCGGCGGCGGTCGCCTCAGAGGCCGGCCTTCCGGGGAAGTGGGTGTTCACTCTGAAGGCGCCCAGCATCTGGCCCTTCCTGCAGCGCTCTTCGAATCGCGACCTGCGCAGGCAGATTCTCACTGCCTACGCGAACCGCTGCGACAAGACCGGGGAGACCGACAACACTGTCGTCTTCGCGACGATCGCGAAGCTGCGGGTTGAGAAGGCACAGCTCCTTGGCTACAAGACCTGGGCCAACTTCATCCTCGACGAGTACATGGCAAAGAACCCCGAGAATGTGTACCAGCTTCTGGAGCAGCTCTGGAAGCCGGCGCTGGCCCGGGCGAAGCAGGAAGCTGCCGACATGCAGGCCATGATCGACCGCGAGAAGGGCGGCTTCAACCTCGAGCCATGGGACTGGCGTTACTATTCAGAGAGGGTGAAAAGGGCGAAGTATGATCTCGATGACGAGGCGATCAAACCGTACCTCCCGATCGACGAGGTGCGCGAGGGGGCCTTCACGCTGGCGAACAGGCTTTACGGCATCACTCTTGCGGAACTCACGAACATCCCCGTCTACAATCCCGAGGTGAAAGCCTTCGAGGTCAGGGAGAAGGACGGCAAGTTCATCGGTATCCTGTATCTGGATTTCTATCCGCGGCCGGGCAAGCGCGGCGGCGCCTGGTGTTCTACGATCCGGGACCAGTATATCAAAGAGGGCCAGTTCGTGACTCCGATCGTCTACAGCGTGTTCAACTTCACCAGGCCGACCGGCGACACGCCGGCCCTCCTGACGCGCGACGAGGCGGAGACGCTCTTCCACGAGTTTGGCCACGCGTTGCACTCCCTGTTCTCGGACTGCCGTTTCCGCGGAAGCAGTTACTACATCGCTCAGGACTTCGTCGAATTGCCGAGCCAGGTGATGGAGAACTGGGTCTTCGAGCCTCAGCTTCTCAAGTTGTATGCGCGCCACTACAAGACCGGAGAGGTAATGCCCGACGCTTTGGTGGCCAGGATTCGCAAGGCTATGACATTCAACCAGGGCTTCGAGATGACGGAATACCTGGCCGCGTCCTTTTTGGACATGGACTGGCACACGATGACTGGGCAAAAGCTCGAGGATGCCGATGCTTTCGAAAAGGCGAGCATGGCCAGGTGGGGACTGATTCCCCAGATCCTGCCGCGCTATCGCACCCCCTACTTCGCGCACGCGGCCGACGAGTACTCGGCGGGCTATTACAGTTACACGTGGAGTGCGGTGCTGGACTCCGACGCGTTCCTGGCTTTCAAAGAGAAGGGCGATCTCTTCGACCCGGAAAGCGCGGCAGCCTTCCGTCACCTGCTCTCCAAGAGCGGCGGCGAAGACCCTGCGGTGCTGTTCCGGCAGTTCCGCGGTCGCGATCCGAAGGTGGACGCCCTGCTCATCAAGCGCGGTCTGCTTCGAAAATAGAACTAAGACAACAGCCCGTCGGGGTCGGAATCGGTATCGGCGTCGCAACCGCAGTCGGCGATCGTGATTGACCCGCTCAGGTCATG
>JAFNAH010000511.1 GCA_017860075.1 Acidobacteriota bacterium
TGCGGCCGCGCGGGTGAATGATATTGCTACAAACAGGAGGATTCAGATGAGCAAGGACGAGTCTCGCAGAGAGTTCCTGGAGCGCCTGGCCGGCACGACGGCAGTCGGAGCCGGGATGACGGTTCTCAGCAGCGTAGGCACAGCAGTTCCAGCCGCGGTGCAGACGCTTCCCAAGCGGACACTGGGCAGAACCGGCGCGCAGGTATCCATACTGGCTTTCGGGTGCGGTAGCCGGTTCCTGATGTACGAGGACGAGGATGAGGCACTTTCGGTTCTGAACCGCGCCGTCGATAGCGGCATTACCTACCTGGACAGCGCCTACTCCTACGGGGACGGCAAGAGCGAGACTCGCGTCGGCCGGTTTCTCGCGACCCGCAGGAAGGACGTCTGGATAGCGACCAAGATCCCCGACCGCACGCGCGACGATTTCATGCGGCGCCTCGAGGGCAGTCTGAAGAGGCTGCAGGTGAGCCAGGTGGACTTGTGCCACATCCACAGCCTGGGCCATGCGGAAGACCTGGAGAAGATCGAAGCGCCGGGCGGCGCACTGAAGGGCCTGCTGGAAGCGCGTGAGCAGAAGATGACCCGATTCATCGGCATGACGAGCCACACCGACGGGCCCGTGCTCGCCCGGGCAATCGAACGCCACGACCTGGATTGCGTTCAGATGGCGCTCAACCCGACGCAGAACGGCCAGTTCGAGCAGACGGCCCTTCCCGCCGCAAAGAAGAAGAACCTCGGCGTCATCGCCATGAAAGTGATGGGGCAGGAGTTCCTCGTCGACCCGAAAGCCGGGAACGCGGATCCGGCTCTGCTGCTTCGCTATTCGATGAGTCTTCCGGTGACCGCAGCGGTAGTGGGAATGCCCCAGTTGGCGTTCCTGGATCGTAACATCCAGGTTGCGAGGGCATTCGAGCCGCTCCCCGAAACGGAAATGAAGCGGATGCGCGACAGCATGGGCCGCCTGCGCGACCAGATGGAGAAGAAGCTGGTCGGCCATCTCGATGGACCGACGCAAACGCCCGGGATTTTCTGGGCTTAGCGGAAGCTATCCCCTTCGGGGTCGGAATCGGAATCGGCTCCGAGTTCGGTATCGTAATCGGCTTGGGACTGCCTCAATTCCGGGTGCCGTGGGTTTGTTCCTTCGAATGCCGGTACCGAGTGCGACCCCGATTCCGATCCCGACATCGAAAACCGGTCGTCTTCCGGTGAGGCCCCTCGAGCTGCGGGCGGCGCGGGTACCTTCCCGCGACGCAGCCTGTGCACGAGCCAGACCGAATCACGCCCCAGTCCGCTCGCCAGCACACAGCCCGGCGCCAGAACCAAAACAGCTGCCGGAGTCGCCGTGCCCGCTGAATATGGTTGTTCAATCCGTGTGCGCAGTTTTTCCGCCAGTGTTCTTCGGTGTCCAGAGGCACATCCCTCCGGCCCATTCATGACAACCCGCGGCAAGAGGATATAATGACAGTGCTATGGATCCGCATCCTCTTGCCCCGCCCGCTTCGCGGGAGGAACTGCTCGGCTTCCTGGAGCACTTCCGCCTGGGCGACCACCTGCCCCCCGGCGAGCTTCTGCGCCAACTCGTGCGGGCATTTGCCACGATCCCGTACGAAAACCTGACCAAGATCATCAGCGACGAAGAAGCGGGAATCCCGGAGCGTGCGCGGCGGCATCCGGCGCAGGTTCTTTCCGACCACTATGCTCTCGGCGCCGGGGGAACCTGTTTCTCCCTCACAGCGACGCTCATTCACCTGCTCCGCGCCCTCGGCTACGAGAGCGAGCCGATCCTGGCCGATCGACGCTATGGCGCGAACACGCATTGCGCGCTGGCGAGTCTCGCACTCTGCGCCTGACCTACAAGGTCGAGCCCGTGGACGCAGCGGAGTTTCTCCGTGTCTGGGACGACTCCTTCGGTTGGGACATGATGAGATACCCGCTTCTCACGCGGGTCGACGGTGAGCGCCATGTGTATCTCCGCGCAAACCTATATCAGGTGCGTGGTTCCGACGGAGTGCGAAGCGAACGAATATCCCCGGATACACTCGTCGGTCGCATCGTGCACGATTTCGGGATCTCTCCGTCGCTTGCCGCACGGGCTATCTCCATCCTTGAACACAGGGGGGAGCATCGGTGACGAGGCCAAAGAGCGCTGATCCTGTCAAGTTGATCGTCGCGGTGCTCTGGTCCGATGCCCCGGCGCTCGAACTGGCTCTCGTCCGATTGGAGGAGCGCTGGGGCCGGATCGACTTTTCCGGCGGCGATCATTCCTTCGACGCCACGCACTACTACGATGGCGAGATGGGCTCGGAACTGCGCCGACGCATCGTCTCGTTTGGCCGGCTGGTGCCTCCGGAATCGATCCGTGAAGCCAAGTTGATATGCAATGAGATCGAAGATACTGTTGCGGCCGGCGGGGGGCGCAAGGTAAACCTGGACATCGGCTACATCGATCACAACAAGGTCGTGCTCGCCAGCGCGAAGTATGCCGGACAGAAGATCCATCTGGGCGATGGCATCTATGCCGACATGATCGCGCGCTATCGCGACGGCAAATACCGCCCATTCGAATGGACTTTTCCCGACTTTCGCGACGGACGCTACGACACGGAGCTGGGAAAGATCCGCGCAGACTACCTGGAACAACTGAGGTCGCTGAGACGGGGAGATGACTGATGTCGAAACGAATGAATCGCCGCGAGTTTATTGCCGACGGAGGAAAGCTGGTTCTCGCTTTGGGATCGACCCTGCCGTTGAGGCTGGCGGCTGCGACTCCTTTCGATCTGCTGCTCAAGGGGGGTACGCTGCTCGACGGGACGGGAGGCCCTGCCTGGCAGGCTGACCTGGGAGTCACAGGAGACACAATAGAAGCCGTTGGCACGATCTCTCCCGAACAGGCCAAACGGGTGATCGATGTCACGGGTTTTCATGTCTGCCCCGGCTTCATCGATATCCACACCCATTCCGACGGGTCGATCCTCTCCTATCCCACCGCCGACAGCAGGGTGCGCCAGGGGATCACCACGGAAGTGACCGGCAACTGCGGATCCTCGGCAGCACCGCTTCAGGGCGTCGGCGCAGAGGAAATCCGCAAGAACTGGCTGGCGAACGACGGCATCGAAGCGGATTGGACCGGCGTCGCTTCCTACTGTGCGCGCATCGAACGCACCGGGATCAGCGTCAACCACGCGCTGCTGCTGGGCCAGGGAACACTCCGGGCGGCCCGGGTGGGCGAGGTGAACCGACCGCTTGGTAAGGACGAGCTCAAGGGCGTCTTGAGGGCGGTCGAGGAGGGGATGGACCAGGGGGCTTTCGGCCTCTCCACCGGGCTGGAATACACCCCCGGCCGTTACACACCGACCGCGGAGATAGTGGAGATGATGCGCATCGTCTCCCGTCGGGGAGGACTCTATGCCTCCCATGTCCGCGACGAGGAAGCCCTGTTGCTCGAGGCAGTGAATGAGGCCATCGATATCGGGCGCCTCACAGGGGCCAGGGTCGAGATATCGCATCTCAAAGCAGCAGGCCGTCAGAACTGGGGCAAACAGCGTCCGGCGCTCGATCTGATCGAGTCAGCTCGCAGGCAGGGTGTTGAAGTGCTGGCCGACGCCTATCCCTACATCGCATACTCGACCGGGCTCTCCATCTTCTTCCCGGACTGGGCGCTGGAAGGTGGTACGAAGTCCACGCTGGAGCGGTTGAGGGACACGGGAAGCCGGCAGCGCATCCGGGAGGAGGTTATGTCCCGCATCGCCGCCGATCCGGGCGATTACGACCTCATCGTCATCAGCCGGACACGAAAAACGCAAAACGGCGCGCTGGTAGGCATGAATGTGGCGCAGATCAGCGCGCTGTGGAAGCTCCAGCCGATCGACGCCCTGCTCCGCCTGCTCGAGGAGGAAGACGGTGATGTGCCCTTCATCGGGTACGGGATGTCCCCGCAGAATGTCGAGCTGGTCCTGAGCAACCCGCTTGTGATGATCGGCTCGGATGGCGACAGCATGGCACCGACAGGCCAAGCGGCAGCCTCTCGTCCCCACCCACGCTCTTACGGTTCGCACGCTCGCGTGCTGGCCTATTACGCGATCGAAAAACGCCTGTTCGATCTGCCGACCGCAGTGAAGAAGATGACGAGCATGCCGGCGGACCAGGCGGGGATCGGAGATCGGGGAAGGATAGCCCGGGGTCGCAAGGCGGACATAGTGGTTTTCGA
>JAFNAH010000512.1 GCA_017860075.1 Acidobacteriota bacterium
AACACGAACATCGACGAGGCTGATGTCGGTCGCATACAAGCCGGAATGGAGGCAGCATTCACCGTAGACTCCTATCCGAACGAGACTTTCCAGGGCAAGATCAGCCAGATCCGTCTGGCCGCGACCACCATACAGAACGTGGTGACCTATAACGCCATCATCGACGTCGGCAACCCCCAGCTGAAGCTCAAGCCGGGTATGACGGCAAACGTGAAGGTTCTCATCCAGAAGGCGGATAACGTGCTGAGGATTCCGAACGCCGCTCTCAGGTTCCGGCCCAACCTGTCTGATTCCGAGCTGGCGCAGGCCTACAAACGCGCCGGCGAGGAGAAGTACCTGGCCTTTGTCAAATCCCGCGCCGAGCGCGCCGGCTCCACGGGCGGTGCGATGTCCGGCAGGCCTGCCGCCGGTGCGGGGCCGGGAGGGCAAGCCATGGGCTTTGCTGCCGCTACCGGGAGAAACGGCACCGCGCGCAGCGGCTCTTCAGCCGCAACTATGACTTCAAACAGAGGCCGGCGCGTACCAGTCTGGATTCTCGGCCCCGACAAGCTGCTCCGGCCTGTGATTGTCAGACTCGGCCTGACTGACGGCATCACCTCTCAAATCGAGAAAGGCAAGCTCAAGGAAGGCGACAAAGTCATAGTCGCTCTGGAAGCCCAATCTAACGCAGCGACGTCCACAACAACCAGGCCTCCCGGCTTCGGCGTCCCGATGGGGGGGCCCCGCAGATTCTAGCGGGCAGGTGGCGGCACATGAAAGTCCTGGCAGAAAATGAAATCCGGCCGGTGCCAACGGCGATTGCAGAGGGCACGGAAACTCTTATCCGGGTGGAGGCCCTGCACAAGTTCTATGAGATGGGAGACACCCGCGTGCACGCGTTGCGCGGGATCACGCTCGAGATCCGAGCCGGCGAGTTCGTCACCATCATGGGTGCATCCGGCTCGGGGAAGTCCACCTTCATGAACCTTCTCGGATGTCTGGACAAGCCCAGCGAAGGACATTACTGGCTCGATGGAACGGATGTGGCTCAGTTGTCCCGGGTTGAGCTGGCACAGATACGCAACGAGAGGATCGGCTTCGTCTTTCAGGGATTCAACCTGCTGTCACGGACGACCGCGCTCGAGAATGTCGAGCTTCCGCTGATCTACGCCGGCATCGGCGCGAAGGAGCGGCACCGGCGATCTCGCGAGGCTCTTGAGCGGGTCGGGCTCGGCGAGAGGATTGACCATGTCCCTTCTCAACTGTCGGGAGGGCAGCAACAGCGCGTCGCCATTGCGCGGGCGCTGGTCAATAACCCTGCGCTTCTGCTTGCCGACGAACCCACGGGCAACCTCGACAGTCGGACCTCGGTGGAGATCATGCAGGTGTTCCAGACGCTGAACGAGACAGACAACCTGACTATCATCCTGGTGACCCACGAGCCGGACATCGCAGATTACGCAAGGCGCATCATTACCTTTCGCGATGGCCATGTGACGCGCGATCAGCCCGTTGCCCGCCGCCGCGTTGCCCGCGAAGTCCTCGAACTCATGCCGCAACTGGAGGAATGATGGTCTTCCTGCTCACGATTGTGCGTGTTGCGCTGCAGGCGCTGGGCCGCAACAAAATGCGGTCCATCCTGACCATGCTGGGCATCATCATAGGCGTGGGCGCCGTCATCGCGATGGTCAGCATCGGGCAGGGCGCGCAGTATACGATCAGCGAGCAGATCGCCAGCGCCGGCAGCAACATGCTCTACGTATGGCCGGGTTCGTTCAATCAGGGCGGCTTCCGATCCGGGGCGGGGACATCCAGCCACCTTACAGTTGAAGACTACCAGGCGATCGCGCGCGAGTGCCCCGCCGTGCGTTTCGCATCCCCTGTCGTGCGGGCCAGTTCTTCGGTTGTCTTCGGCAACCAGAACTGGTTTACCAGCATTCAGGGCGTGAACATCCACTTTCCGGAGATACGCCTCTGGGAGGTCGAGAGCGGAGAGTTCTTCACGCAGCAGGACGAGTCGTCAGCACGCCGAGTGTGCCTTCTGGGAAAGACAGTTGTAGATAACCTCTTCGCCGGTCAGGACCCGGTCGGACAGGAAATCCGGATCAAGAACGCACCCTGGCAGGTCATCGGCGTCCTCAAGTCAAAAGGGCAGAGCGGAATGGGGCAGGACCAGGACGACACGATCATCGCGCCCTACACAACGGTCCAGAAGAAGATCCAGGGCATAACCTTCATCAACGCCATCATGGTGTCTGCAGTCTCCGAGTCGGCTACCGCAACCGCCCAACAGCAAATGACCGACCTCCTGCGGCAGCGGCATCATATCCCGCTGGGGGAGGAGAACGATTTCATGGTGCGCAACCTGTCCGACATGGCCGAACTTGCCAACAGCTCCAACCAGATCATGACCATGCTTCTGGCCAGTATCGCATTCGTGAGCCTGGTGGTCGGCGGGATCGGCGTGATGAACATCATGCTCGTCTCAGTGACCGAACGCACACGCGAGATCGGCATCCGGATGGCTGTGGGTGCCACGGGTGGAGACATCCAATTACAGTTCCTGACCGAGGCAGTGGTGCTCGCGATCTTCGGAGGCCTGGTTGGGATTGGCGCGGGAATAGTAACGTCGATCCTGATCTCCGACTCACTCGGATGGCCGAC